>NZ_JAAAHR010000390.1:0-830 GCF_009908215.1 Nonomuraea sp. K271
AGATGGGGTTGGCGATCTCCAGGTCCCCGGGCCCTCGGCTGAGGCCGAGGTCGTGCACGTAGGAGACGTCATCGTCGAAGGACGTGTCCGTGCCCGGCCATGTTCCCGCGACGATCGGTTCGATCACGCACGCTGGCGGATCAACCGTTCCTTGGCCTCGTCCACGTGCCCGGCGGTGATGGAGCCGGTCGCCCTCATCTTGAAGGTGATCTCGTGGGCGATGGCGTTGACCAGCCATGGCTGGCCCTGCGTCAGCTCGAAGACCCGGTCGACCGCGTCCTTGGTGAACTCCTGGCCGGTGGCCCGGGTGTGCTGGTCGTACAGCTCGGCTATCTGGTCGGCGGTGAAGTCGCCCAGCCGCAGTGACTCGGCGACGATGTTGAACGCGCTGGCCGGATTGCTCCTTTGGGTCGCCGCCGGAGGCGATCTTGTAGTCACGCAGGTCACGCAGGCCGCACAGCACCACGGACGCGGGGAACGGACGCCCCTCATGCCGGGCGTTGTGGCCGTCCCGGAGCTGGCTGAGGATGCTGACCAGGCTGTTGCCTTGCAGGGCGTCGATCTCGTCGAGGAACAGCACCACCCGGCGGGGGCTGCGGCGGCACCATTCGCTCAGCGCCGAGCCGAACCGGCTGCCCGGCGTGACCTGTGGGCAGGCGTCCGGCGGCAGCAGTTTCTTGGGCCATCCCGTCCGCTCGGCTGCCTCGTTGAGGGAATCCAGCAGCAGCGACTCGGCGGCGGCGTAGTCGTCGCCGGCCGCCTTGGCGCGCTCGCAGGAGAACGTCAGGGCGGCGGTGTCGCCCTCGGCGGTCAGTTCGGAGGCCAGGGTG
>NZ_JAAAHR010000391.1:0-826 GCF_009908215.1 Nonomuraea sp. K271
CCGGCTCACCAGCAGCAGGTTCCTGACGTCGTGCTCGGTGACCAGGTGGCGGGCGACCAGTGCGCCAAGGCCGCCCGTTCCGCCGGTGACCAGGACCGTGCCGTCCGAGCCGAACACCGGCTCCTGCTGCTCCAGGTCCGTCGCCCGGTCCAGCTTCGGTGTCAGGAGCCTGCCGGCCCGCACGGCCATCTGGGACTCGCCGCTCGCCAGCGCCCGGCCGACCGTCCCGGCGTCCAGGCGCTCGGTGTCGGCGTCCAGGAGCACGATGCGGCCGGGCTGCTCCGACTGCGCGGCCCGTACGAGGCCCCACACCGCCGCCTGCGCCGGGTCCGGAACGTCGCCCTCGGTCGCCGCGACGGCCTGGTGGGTGACGATGACCAGCCGCGACGACGCCAGACGCTCGTCGGCCAGCCAGTCCTGCACCAGTGCCAGGGCCGCGTGGGTCGTGGCGTGCAGGTCGGCGCCCGCGCAGCGGGTCAGGACCGGGACGTCCGCCGGGTCGAGGGAGGCCAGATCCGGGTGGACCTCCGCCCCCGTGCCCAGGTCGTCGGTCCCGAGCACGAGCCACCGGGGAGCGTCCTGCTCGGAGGCGGCCGGGGTCTCGGTCCAGTCGAGCTGGTGCAGGGAGGTCAGGTTGCCTGCGGTGAGGTCGGTGGAAAGGGCACGCAGAGTGAGCGCGCCGATCTCGGCCACCGGAGCGCCGCTGTCGTCGGCGATGCTCAACACGATGCTCGTGTCGGAGGAGCCTCGGCTGACCTTGACCCGCAGGCCCGTCGCCCCGGCCGCGTGCAACTCCACCCCGCTCCAGGCGAACGGCAGATACGGC
>NZ_JAAAHR010000392.1:0-820 GCF_009908215.1 Nonomuraea sp. K271
GTGATGCGGTGGGTGTGGTGTTGCCGAAGGGTGTTGGTCAGGTGGTGGCGGTGTTGGGGGTGTTGGCTGCTGGTGGGGTGTATGTGCCGGTGGGGGTGGATCAGCCGGTGGCGCGGCGGGAGCGGATTCTGTCGCGGGCTGGGGTGGGTCATGTGTTGACTGAGGTGCTGGTGGGGGAGCGGCTTTCTGGTCCGGTGGTGGTGGATCCGGATATGTCGGCTTATGTGATTTTCACGTCGGGGTCGACGGGTGAGCCGAAGGGTGTGGAGGTCTCGCATCGGGCGGCGTTGAACACGGTGGTGGAGGTGAACGAGCGGTTCGCCGTGGGTGCCGAGGATCGGGTGCTGGCGGTGTCGGCGCTGGATTTCGACCTGTCGGTGTACGACATCTTTGGCCTGTTGTCGGCCGGCGGCGCCCTCGTCCTGCCGGAAGAGGATGAACGGCGCGACCCTCAAAGGTGGGCGGAGTTGTGCGCCGCCCACGGGGTGACGGTGTGGAACACGGTCCCGACCCTGCTGGACATGCTGCTGGTCACGGCCCAGGAGTTGCCCGTCGTCCTGCGCGTCGCGTTGGTGTCGGGTGACTGGGTGGGGCTGGACCTTCAGGCGCGGTTGGCGGCGCAGAGCGGTGGGCGGTGCCGGTTGGTGGCGTTGGGGGGTGCGACGGAGGCGGCGATCTGGTCGAACGCTTTGGTGGTGGATCGGGTGCCGGCGCACTGGACGTCGATCCCGTACGGGTTCCCGCTGCGCAACCAGTGTTACCGGGTGGTGGACGGCCGGGGCCGTGACTGTCCGGACTGGGTGGCGGGGGAGTTGTGGAT
>NZ_JAAAHR010000393.1:0-786 GCF_009908215.1 Nonomuraea sp. K271
TGTGATGTCTCAGGACATCGGAAACCCTCGAACCTACGGGTTCGGGGGTTTCGTCGTGTTGGGGTTTGCCTGGGGTTGGTAGTCGCGGGCGGGGTCGATGGTCAGCTCGCGCAGGAGTTCTCCGGTGACAGCGTTGGCGATGCGGACGTGCAGGTCGTCGATCAGCAGGATGACGTGGGTTCGGGCGTGGGTTCGGCCGATGCCGATGTGGTGGAGGCGGCCGTTGACGCGCAGGGTGACCACGCCGGAGGGGTCGATGCGGTCGTGGCGGACGCGGGCGTGTGTGTCGGCGTCGCGGCTGCCGTCGGGCAGGGCCTTGGGCGAGGCTGTGTAGGCCGCTGCCGGGGTGGCGCGGCGCGGCAGGGACCGGTGCGGGCGGCGGTGGTTGTAGGCATCGGCGAAACGGTCGAGAAGCGTCTGCAGGCCGGCCAGTGTGGCCGGCTGGTCGGGCTGGGCGCGCAGCCAGTTCTTCATGGTCTGCTGGAAGCGTTCGACCTTGCCGCAGGTGGTGGGGTGGTTGGGGCGGCTGTTCTTCTGGCGGACGTGCAGGCGGCGCAGGTCGTGTTCGAAGGCGTTGCGGCCGCCGCGCCCGCCGGCCAGCCGGGTGGTGAACACCATGCCGTTGTCGGTCAGCGTGGAGGTCGGCACGCCGTGCGCGACGACCGCGGCGCGGAAGGTGTCGCGCACGATCGGGCCGGTGACGCGGGCGTGCGCGGTCACCGACAGGGCGTAGCGGGAGTGGTCGTCCAGCCAGGACAGGATCTCGGTGTCGGTGCCGTCGGCGAG
>NZ_JAAAHR010000394.1:0-766 GCF_009908215.1 Nonomuraea sp. K271
GGCGTGGGCCGGCGCCAGAGAGGTGATGCACAGCGTGCCCACGGTCACGGCGAAACCGGCAACGGTCCCCGTCCTGCGGTTGATCACGTGATCGCTCCACGATTGCACGACAGCGGGTGAAGGCCACGAGTGTAGGTACGCGATCATGCAGGCAGTGACGGTTGCGCACGATGTGGCCGAAAGCGTGGGATGCCGGTCAGCTCTTCGAGATGTAGTACATGTTGCCGCCCGGCTGCAGGACCTTGGCCAGGGTGGAGGCCTTGACGGTGTGCGAGCCGCCGGTCGGCTTCCACGGGTCGTAGACGGTGATGGTGCCGGCCAGCTTGTCGTAGCCGTACGCGATGATCGCGTGACCGACCTTCTCACCCTTGACCTTGCCCTTGTTCCAGGGCAGCTGCTCCATCCACACCGCGAGCACGGGCGCCTTGTGCAGCTCGCCCACCTGGGTGGAGACCCGGTCCATGAGCTTCAGGGCGTTGCCGTCGGCGTCGGTCGTGCTGGAGACCTTGTAGCCCTTCGACTTCAGGTACGTGTTGATCACCGGGATGGCGTACTTGCCCTTGGTGCCGCCGGAGGCGGTGGTCTTCATCTTCTTCGCCAGGGTCGACTGGCTGACCTTGACGCCGAAGGTCGACAGGCTCATCGAGGACGAGGCGGGCACACAGTAGTAGTTGGTCTTCTGGTACTGGCCCTTGAGGCTGACCTTGTACTTCAGCGGGCTGAGCAGGCCCTTGGTGCTGGCGGTGGGAGACGGGGTGGACGTGGG
>NZ_JAAAHR010000395.1:0-759 GCF_009908215.1 Nonomuraea sp. K271
GCGACCCCGCCTTCGACGGGGGCCGGCTCACAACCGCAGACGCCGGTATCGGCCTCACCGAAACCGGGCCTGCCGGTGGCCGGTTCCCCGCCAGCCTGGCTCTGTCGGGGCCGGGGGAACACATCGTGGTGCAGCCGCTGGGCGGAGGGGTACGGCCACGTGGGTTCTTCGCCGTGGGCGCGGATGAGGCGTACTCACCTGTCACCCACACGGTGATCAACGCGGCGGGCTCGCTGCTCACCCTGGCGATGGAGCAGGGCAGGTCCCAGCTGGAAGCCGAGCGCCGGGTGCGCTCCGCGGTGCTGGAACTGCTGCTGGAGGGCGACAGGGAACGGGCGCGCATGGTGCTGGAGCCGCTCGGGGGCCGGTTGCCCGAGGAGCCGCTGGTAGCGGTCGCCACGGGTCCCGAGGCCCTGGACGTGCTGGAGACCTACGCCTTCGCGGCCCTGTACGACGACACGGACAGGGGAGACGGGGCGCGGCAGCCCGGCGGGCGCAGGGCCGGGGCGCGATCGGCACGGGCGAAGGGGCAGGTGGCCATCGCGCTGGTCGCGGCAGGCCCAGCGGACAGCCAGGCGGGTGGTTCGCGGGGTGGTTCGTCGGCAGGTTCGGCGGCGGAAGGACGAGCGGACGGCTCGTCGAGGGGTTCGGGGAGTGGCACGGTCGAAATGGTCGCGGGGCGCGTGGCGGAGACGGTGGCCCTGGAGGCGGACGTGCCCGTGGGTGTCAGCCTGCCCTGCGATGAGGCTGCTCCAGCTC
>NZ_JAAAHR010000396.1:0-679 GCF_009908215.1 Nonomuraea sp. K271
GTGATCAAGATGGTCATGGCGCTGCGCAACGGTGTGCTGCCGCGGACGTTGCATGCTGATGAGCCGTCGCCGCATGTGGACTGGTCGGCGGGTGCGGTGAAGCTGCTGACCGAGGCGCGGCCGTGGCGGGAGAACGGGCGTGCTCGGCGGGCGGCTGTGTCGTCGTTCGGGATCAGCGGCACGAACGCTCATGTGATCATCGAGCAGGGCCCGGTCGCGGAGCCGGAGCCGGAACGCGCCGGCGAGCAGCCGGTCGTGCCCCTGCTGGTGTCGGCGAAGAACCCGGAGGCGCTTGAGGCCCAGGCCGGGCGGCTCGCGTCGTGGATCACGGCACGACCGGAGCTGGACCCGGCCGACACGGCGTGGTCGCTGGCGACAGGCCGGGCGATGCTGGAGCAGCGCGCGGTGGTCGTGGGCGCTGATCGCGACGAACTGGTGGCCGCTCTTCGGGAACTGGCCCCCGTCGCGATCACGCCTGTTGGGAAGCTGGCGTTGTTGTTCGCCGGTCAGGGTAGTCAGCGGGTCGGCATGGGGGCTTCCCTCATCGAGAGGTTCCCGGTGTTCGCCGAGGCGTTGGACGAGATCTGCCGGGTGTTCGATCCGTTGTTGCCGCATCCGTTGCGTGAGGTGATGTTCGCCGATCCCGAGGGGGTGCTGAACGAGACCGGGATGACCCAGC
>NZ_JAAAHR010000397.1:0-675 GCF_009908215.1 Nonomuraea sp. K271
CGCTCATGGCGGCGGGTCGCTTTCCGGAACCGAGGGCGTCCCCACGGACGGTACGGACCGGTCGCCGGGTTCCCGTGGCGGCCGGAGGGGGCGGGCGCGTGGCCGCAGGCAGCAGGCCGCGCCCGACCCGGACCTTACGAACTCCCGTGGCCGGTCAGCGGACGGTGGTGACCGGCCCTCGGGTCAATCCGGCGGCTGGCCCGCTGCGGCGAGCGGGGAGGGCGACGGCGGCCGGCCGGCTCGCGCGCGCGGAGGACGCAGATCGGCCCGCCGGGCTGCCGCCGACCCACCCGCCGGCGATCCGGGAGCCGGGCCGCTCGGAGCCGGTACCAACACCGGGCCGTTCGCCGGGGGGAACGCGGCGGCAGGGGGCTTCCCTGACAGCACCGGGCAGCCCGGATCGGGAGGCGCCGGCTGGTTCCGCGACGACGGCCACGCCCACGGGCCCGGCAGAGACGGGGACATCGGCCGGTCACAGGGCCGGCGGGGCGCCGGCCGGTCCAGTGGTGGTGAGGACGTTGGCCGGTCTGAGGGTCGGCGGGGTGGCGGTTGGTCCGGTGGTGGTGAGGACGTTGGCCGGTCCGCAGGTCGGCGGGGTGCTGGCCGGTCCGGTGGTGATGGTGCCGGTTGGCTGGAGAAGCGGCGGGGTGCCGGTCGCTCTGGCGGGAGTCAGGA
>NZ_JAAAHR010000398.1:0-643 GCF_009908215.1 Nonomuraea sp. K271
ACACTCAGCTGCCTCCCTTCCGCCCCCGGCACCCCAAGGGCCGTCACCACCGGCAACACCTCCACACCCCTCACCACCACCCCCGGCACCCCAGCGGCTCTCACCACCGTCCGGAGCACCCTGGCGGCCGTTGCCACCATCCGCGGTGCCGTGATGGCGCTGGTCCTGGCGGCCACTGTCATCGCCGTCCCAGCACCCGCAGCGGCACGAGCCTCACCGTCCACATGGCGCTGGCCGCTGGATGGTCACCCTCGCGTCATCCGCCGCTTCGCCCCACCACCTGAACCCTGGCTGGCCGGCCACCGAGGCGTCGACCTGGCCGCTCCGCCAGGCGCCCCGGTGCTCGCGGCAGGCGCGGGCACGGTCCGGTTCGCGGGCCCGGTGGGAGGAAGGGGCGTGGTCACGGTCGAGCACACGAGCGGCCTGCGCACGACGTACGTACCGGTCACCTCGTCCTTGACACAGGGCCAATCCATCGCGCAGGGCGCCAAGCTGGGCGTCCTCGAGTCACCGACCGATCACTGCCAGGAGCCATGCCTCCATTGGGGTCTCCTGCGCGGCACCCGCTACCTCGACCCTCTTCTCCTCCTGGGCCAAGCCCCCATCCGCCTTCTCCCTTTCTGGCAGGCGAGCCCCGAACACC
>NZ_JAAAHR010000004.1:0-127613 GCF_009908215.1 Nonomuraea sp. K271
GCCGAGCAGCACCCCCGGGCCCGTCGAAGGACCGGCCTGGCGGGACTCCCAGGCGTCGCCCGCCCGGGTGCGCCTGACCTCGCGCACGGGCCCGTCGGCCACCAGGTGGTGCGGCGCGGCGTACGTCACCTCGACCGTCACCATGTCACCCGGCCGCGGAGTCTCCGAACCCGCGGCGAAGTGCACGAGCCGGTTGTCGGGCGCGCGGCCGGACAGCCGGCGGGTGGCGTCGTCCTTGCGGCCCTCACCCTCGGCGACCAGCACTTCGAGTGTCCGCCCCACCTGCTTCTTGTTCTCCTCCCACGAGACCTCCTCCTGGAGGGCCACCAGCCGCTCGTAGCGCTCCTGGACGACCTCCTTGGGGATCTGGTCGTCCATGGTCGCCGCGGGCGTGCCGGGGCGGATGGAGTATTGGAAGGTGAAGGCGTTGGCGAAGCGGCTCTGCCTGACCACGTCGAGCGTGCCCTGGAAGTCCTCCTCGGTCTCGCCGGGGAAGCCGACGATGATGTCGGTCGAGATGGCCGCGTCGGGCATGGCGGCGCGCACGCGTTCGATGATGCCGAGGTAGCGCTCGGCGCGGTAGGAGCGGCGCATCGCGCGCAGCACGCGGTCGGAGCCCGACTGCAGCGGCATGTGCAGCTGGTGCATGACGTTGGGCGTCTCGGCCATGGCGGCGATCACGTCGTCGGTGAACGCGGCGGGGTGGGGCGAGGTGAAGCGGACCCGTTCGAGGCCCTCGATCGAGCCGCACGAGCGCAGCAGCTTGCCGAAGGCCAGCCGGTCGCCGAACTCCACGCCGTAGGTGTTGACGTTCTGGCCCAGCAGGGTGACCTCGAGCACGCCCTGGCCGACGAGGGTCTCGACCTCGGCCAGGACCTCGCCGGGCCGGCGGTCCTTCTCCTTGCCGCGCAGGGAGGGGACGATGCAGAACGTGCACGTGTTGTTGCAGCCGACCGAGACGGCCACCCAGGCGGCGTAGGCGGACTCGCGCCTGGTGGGCAACGTCGAGGGGAAGACCTCGAGCGACTCCTTCAGCTCGACCTGCGCCTCGCCCTCGATGCGGGCGCGCTCCAGCAGCACCGGCAGCGAGCCGATGTTGTGGGTGCCGAAGACCACGTCGACCCATGGCGCCTTGCGGACGATCTCGCCCTGGTCCTTCTGCGCCAGGCAGCCGCCCACGGCGATCTGCATGCGTGGATTGCTCACCTTGGCCGGGCGCAGGTGTCCGAGGTTGCCGTAGAGGCGGTTGTCGGCGTTCTCCCGCACGGCGCACGTGTTGAACACGACCACGTCGGCGGTCTCGCCGTCGGGGGCTGGCACGTAGCCGGCGTCCTCCAGCAGGCCGGAGAGCCGTTCGGAGTCGTGGACGTTCATCTGGCACCCATATGTGCGCACTTCGTAGGTGCGGGCGCTCTCCTGGGTCACAGTCATGGCGCAATCCAGGGTAGTCGTTGTCAGGCTTGAGACGGCCCGTACCGATCTAAAAGACCAGCTTGACGGCACGATGTGATCGGATCGGTACCACCCGGTTAGTGACCAGCGTCTTATTGCCCTCTACCGTTTTGGTCCATGACGGAGAACGGCGACGGCGCTCCACTGGTTCGGTTGGAGAACGTCAACAAGCACTTCGGGGCGCTGCATGTCCTGAAGAACATCAACTTGACCGTCTCTCGTGGCGAGGTTCTGGTCGTCATCGGCCCGTCGGGCGGCGGGAAGTCCACACTCTGCCGTGCGATCAACCGGCTGGAGACGATCAGTGACGGGCAGATCATATTTGACGGCCAGGTGCTCCCCGAGGAGGGCAAGGCGCTGGCGAGGCTGCGTTCCGACGTCGGCATGGTCTTCCAGTCGTTCAATCTGTTCGCTCACAAGACCATCCGGGAGAATGTCACGCTCGGCCCCATCAAGGTGCGCGGACTTTCGCGCGATGCGGCCAACAAGCGTGCGATGGAGCTTCTCGAACGGGTAGGCATCGCGGCTCAGGCGGACAAATATCCGGCCCAGCTCTCCGGTGGCCAGCAGCAGCGGGTCGCCATCGCCAGGGCACTGGCCATGGACCCGAAGATGATCCTGTTCGACGAGCCGACCTCGGCACTGGACCCCGAGATGGTGCAGGAGGTGCTCGACGTCATGGTCGGGCTGGCGCGTGACGGGATGACCATGGTGGTCGTCACACACGAGATGGGTTTCGCCCGCCGCGCCGCCAACCGCGTGGTGTTCATGGCGGACGGGCAGATCGTCGAGGAGAACACCCCCGACGAGTTCTTCACCAACGCGCAGACCGACCGGGCGCGCGACTTCCTTTCGAAGATCCTCACGCACTGAGATTGAGGCAGGTACACATGCACATGCGTCGAACGGGAGCGCTGCTCTCCGTGGCGGCTCTGGCGGCCGGCCTGACGGCCTGCGGTGGCGACGAGCAGTCGTACGCCACCGTGCTGGAGAAGGTCCAGGGTGCCAACACGATCGTGGTCGGCACCAAGTGGGACCAGCCGAGCCTGGGCTTGAAGATGGGCGCCGAGCCCGAGGGATTCGACGTTGACGTGGCGAAGGCCCTGGTGAAGGAGCTGGCCGGCGGCAAGGAGGTCGAGATCGAATGGAAGGAGTCGGCCTCGTCCAACCGTGAGCCGTTCCTCCAGAACGGCACGGTCGACATGATCGTCGCCACCTATTCGATCACCGAGGAGCGCAAGGGCAAGGTCACCTTCGGCGGCCCCTACGTGGTCGCCCACCAGGACGTCATGGTCCGCAAGGACGACACGTCGATCAACAGCCCGCAGGACCTCAAGGGCAAGAAGATCTGCAAGGCGGCCGGCTCCAACTCCTACAAGCGCATCACCGACCCGCCTCCGGACGGCGAGCTCGACATCGACGCCACGACCGTCGACGCGGCCAACTACTCCGAGTGCGTGCAGAAGCTGAGCGGCAGCAACCTCGACGCCGTCACCACCGACGACCTGATCCTGGCGGGCTTCGCCAAGCAGGCCGGCGGCAACTTCAAGGTGCTGGGCCAGGGCTTCACCGACGAGAAGTACGGCGTCGGCCTGAAGAAGGGCGACACGAAGACCTGCGAGGCCGTCAACACCGCGGTGAAGAAGCTGTGGGACAACGGCACCATGAAGCAGCTGCTGGACAAGTGGTTCGGCGGCATCCAGGGCCTGAAGCTGTCGGAGGCCGCACCGCCGGCCGAGGGCTGCAGCTGATCACGTCGGCGACGGCGGCCGGCCCCCCGGCCGCCCGTCGCCCTTGCGGTGGAGCACGATGGACGAACTAATCACATACGCCCCCGACCTCGGGCTGGGGTTTCTGGAAAACGTCAAGCTCGCGCTCGTGGCCCTGGTCGCCTCCCTGGTCATCGGCACGATCCTGGTGGCGATGCGGGTCTCCCCCACGCCGGTGCTGCGCGCGGCGGGCACGATCTACGTCAACGTTGTCCGGAACACGCCCCTGACACTGGTGCTGGCGTTCTCGGCGCTGGGCCTGAGCGACCAGCTCGGCCTGGTCTTCTCCGGCGAGCCGCGGACCAACTCGTTCTGGCTCGTCGCGATGGGCCTGTCCCTCTACACGGCGGCCTTCGTGTGTGAGGCGCTGCGCTCGGGCGTCAACACGGTGCCGCTGGGCCAGGCCGAGGCGGCCAGGGCGATCGGCCTGACGTTCAGCCAGTCCCTGACGATGATCATCCTGCCGCAGGCATTCCGCTCGGTGGTCGCCCCGCTGGGCAGCGTGATCATCGCCATGATCAAGAACACCACGGTCGCCACCGCGGGCGGGTTCCTCGCCGACGCGGCGGCCGTGATGAAGGAGACCTTCGACCAGACCGGCGCGTCGATTCCCATCTTCCTCGGCATCGTCGTCGCCTTCATGGTGCTGACCATGCCGATCGGGTTCTTCACCGGCTGGTTGTCGCGGCGCTTGGCGGTGGCCCGATGAGCACATCTGTCCTGTTCGACGCCCCAGGCCGGCGCGGGCGGCTGCGCAACCACGCCCTCACCGTCGTCAGCCTCATCGCCGTCGCGGCGGTCGTCTACGGCGTCTACAGAGGATTCGACGCCAAGGGCCAGTGGGAAGGCAAGATCTGGGAGCCGTTCCTGCAGTGGGAGACGTGGGAGTTCTACATCATCCCGGGTCTCATCGGCACCCTGCGGGCGGCGGCGGTGGCCGCGGTGCTCGCGCTGGCCTTCGGCGCGATCTTCGGCCTGGCGCGGCTTTCCGACCATGCCTGGATCAGGGTCCCTGCCGGGGCGGTGGTGGAGGTCTTCAGGGCCATCCCGCTGCTGTTGCTGATCTTCTTCATCTTCTACCTGGCGCCGGTGCTGATGGGCGGCGGCGACTACGCGTTCATGGCGGTGGTCGTCGGCCTGATGCTCTACAACGGCTCCGTGCTGGCCGAGGTCGTCAGGGCCGGCGTGCAGGCCGTGCCCAAGGGGCAGTCGGAGGCCGCCTACGCGGTGGGCATGCGGAAGAACCAGGTCATGCGGCTGGTGCTGCTTCCGCAGGCTGTCACGGCGATGATGCCGGCGATCGTCAGCCAGCTCGTGGTGCTGCTGAAGGACACCGCGCTCGGCTACATCATCGCCTACGTCGACCTGCTCAACACCGGCTTCAAGATCCTTCCTGCCCGGTTCTTCGGCTCGTTGATCCCGGCGGCGATCGTCATCGGCATTATCTACGTCGCGCTCAACATGGCCCTGAGCTCCCTGGCCACCTGGCTGGAGGGTCGGAGCAGGCGCAGCCGCAAGACCGCGGCCAAGCCGGTCACGCCGGCCGTCGCGGGCATGGGCGAAGGCGCAGCCTGACGGTGTACGGGCGGCGAGCGCGCCGCCCGTACACCGATAGATGGCCAAGAAAGCCCCACATCTCCGTTGTAGGCGTTGCGAAACGCGCCTGTACGCGCTATTCAGCCGACAAGCTCCTTTTTACAGGAGATGATCGGGGTGACCATGCGTGGGGCGGCGCTCGCGGGGGCGGCCATGGCCGTGTGCCTGGCGGCGTGCGGCGGAAACGGCTCACTCCCCACCGTCGCCGAGAAGATCAGGGAAGGCGGCACGGTCACGGTCGGCACCAAGTGGGACCAGCCGGGCGTGGGCCTGAAGACCGGGCCCGGCGCCCCCGAGGGGTTCGACGTCGACGTCGCCCGCTACATCGTCCGCCACCTCGCCGGCGGCGAGGACGTACGCATCACATGGCGCGAGGCCCCCTCCTCCGTCCGTGAGGCGCTGCTGCAGAACGGCACCGTCGACATGGTCGTCGCCTCCTACTCCATCACCATGTCGCGCAAGCCCCGGGTGACGTTCGCGGGCCCGTACGTCACCGCGTACCAGGACACGATGGTCCGCTCCGGCGACACCTCCATCCAGAAGACGAGCGACCTGGCGGGCAAGCGCATCTGCCTGGCCAAGGGGTCCAACTCGTACCGCCGCATCGTCGACCCGCCGCCCGACGGCAAGCTGGACCTGCCCGCCATCCTCGTGCCCGCGGCCAACTACTCCGAGTGCGTACGCAAACTGCTCGACCTCCAGCTCGACGCGGTGAGCACCGAGAACCTGTCCCTGGCCGGCTACGTCGAGCAGGACCCCAAGAAGCTCAGGCTGCTCAACGACCCGATCAGCAGAGAGGAGTGGGCGGTCGGTCTCAAGGAGGGCGAGATCGCCACGTGCGAGGCCGTCAACGAGGCGATCACCTCGATGTGGCGGGACGGCACGGCCGCCCGGCTGCTGCAGAAGTGGTTCGGCAAGACGGGCCTCGACCTGCCCGCGGCTCCGCCGCCGCCCGCCGGATGTCCCTGATCCAAGATCCGGCCAGCACGCCGAGCGATCTTCCGGCAGGATGCGGGGTATGCCTTTCCGGCCCTCCCCCATCACGACCAGAGACGTGGCGCGATCAGGTGTGCGTCCGAGCTGGCCCACGGTCCTGGGCAGCCGGGTGTGGTGGACCGAGGACCGCCCCGACGAGGGCGGGCGCACCACGATCGTGTGCCGCGCCCCCGACGGCACCCACCGCGAGCTGCTGCTGGCCCCGTGGAGCGCGTGCACCCGGGTGCACGAGTACGGCGGCAGGCCCTACACCGTGACCCCCGGCGGCCAGGTGGTCTTCGCCAACCTGTCCGACCAGCGCCTCTACCTCCTGGGCGATGACGGCGAGCCGAAACCCCTCGCCGGCGACGGCCGCTACGCCGACCTGCTCGTGCACGACGGCCGGCTGTGGGGCGTACGCGAGCGGCACGGCGACGACGGCGAGATCGCCAGGGCCATCGTGTCCGTCCCGCTGGCCGGCGGCGACCCTCGCACCTGGGTCACGGGTTGCGACTTCTACGCCTCTCCCACCGTCTCCCCCGACGGGCGGCATCTGGCGTACGTGTGCTGGAACCACCCGCTCATGCCCTGGGACGGCACCGAACTCCGCGTCGTCGACCTCTCCAGCGGCGAGCAGTGGACCGTGCGGGGCGGCCCCGCCGAATCCGTGCTCGCCCCTGCCTGGAAGGACGACGCCCACCTCTACCTGATCTCCGACTGCTCAGGATGGTGGAACCTCTACGAGATCGGCCTGCGGGGCGGCGACGCCCGGGCGCTCCATCCCGCCGAGGAGGAGTTCGCGGCGCCGCCGTGGCAACTCGGCGGACGGCCGTACACCATGCTCGGCGACGGACGGCTCGCGGTCCTGCACGGGCGAGGCGACCTGCGGCTGGGCGTGCTCGATCCTGCTTCGGGGACGCTCACCGACCTCGACGTCCCCTGTTCCGGATGGGACGCGGCGCTGGCGGCCGAAGGCACGTCGGTGGTCGGCGTCGGCTATTCCGCCACACTCCCCCGGTCGGTCCTCCAGGTGGACGCGGACACGGGCACGTCCACGGCGCTCGGCCGGCACGACGCGCGCCTGCCGGCCCCCTCCTACCTGCCGCTTCCCCGGGCGGTCGAGACACCGGCCCCCGCGTTCCTCTATCCGCCGCACGGCCCCGCCACCACCGGCGCCCCACCGTACGTGATCTTCGTGCACGGCGGGCCGACGGCCCACGCCGACAGCGCGCTCGACCTGGAGAAGGCGTTCCTGACCTCGCGCGGCATCGGCGTGCTGGACGTCAACTACGGCGGCTCCACCGGCTACGGCAGGCGCTACCGCGACCGGCTCAAAGGGCAGTGGGGCCGACTCGACGTCGCCGACACGATCGCCGCCGCACAATGGCTGGCGGGCGAAGGCCTGGCCGACCCCGCAAAGATCGCCGTACGCGGCGGCAGCGCCGGGGGCTGGACCGTGCTGGCCGTCTGCTGCCGGTCCGACGTGTTCGCGGGCGGCGTCTCCTACTACGGCATCAGCGCGCTCGCGCCGCTCGCCCAGCACACCCACGACTTCGAGTCCCACTACGTCGAGTGGCTGGTGGGGCCGGAAGACCCGCACGTCTACGCCGCCCGCGAGCCGCTCGGCCTGGTGGACGGCGTGTCCTGCCCCATGTTGCTCCTGCAGGGCCTCGACGATCCCGTGGTGCCGCCCCAGCAGTCGGCCGCCTTCGCCGACGCGCTCGCCGAACGCGGCGTCCCGTGCACCTATCTCGCCTTCGACGGGGAGTCGCACGGCTTCCGCCGCGCCGAGACGCGGGCCGCGGCGCTCGCCGCCGAACTCGCCTTCTACCAGCAGCTCTTCGCCTAACGGGCGAACTCGGTGGCCCTCGACTCGCGTACGACGGAGATGCGGATCTGCCCCGGGTAGGTCAGCTCCTCCTCCACCTGCTTGGCCACGTCGCGGGCGATCACCTGCGCCTGGATGTCGTCGACCGCGTCGGGCTTGACCATGACCCGAATCTCCCGGCCGGCCTGCATGGCGAAGACCTTCTCCACGCCGTCGTACGACTGCGCGATCTCCTCCAGCCGCTCCAGCCGCTTGACGTACGCCTCCAGAGACTCCCGGCGGGCCCCCGGGCGGCTGCCGCTGATCGCGTCGGCGGCCTGCGTGAGCACCGCCTCGACGGTGCGGACCTCGACCTCGTTGTGGTGCGCCTCGATGGCGTGCACCACGTCCTCCTCCTCGCCGTAGCGGCGGGCGATCTCCGCGCCGATCAGCGCGTGACTGCCCTCGACCTCGTGCGTGAGCGCCTTGCCGATGTCGTGGAGCAGGGCGCAGCGCTTCATCAGCCGCTGGTTCATCTTCAGCTCGGCGGCCATGATGCCGGCGATGTGAGCGGACTCGATCAGGTGCTTCAGGACGTTCTGGCCGTAGGAGGTGCGGTAGCGCAACTGCCCGAGCAGCAGCGTCAGCTCGGGGTGCATGTCGGTGATGCCCAGCTCGACCAGGGCGTCCTCGCCGGCCCGCGCGCACAGGTCCTGGACCTCCTGGCGGCTGCGGTCGTGAGCCTCCTCGATGCGCTGCGGGTGGATGCGACCGTCCAGCACCAGCTTCTCCAGCGTCAGCCTGGCAGTCTCCCTCCGCACCGGGTCGAAGCACGACAGCAGCACCGCCTCGGGCGTGTCGTCGATGATCAGGTTGACCCCGGTGGTGGACTCGAAGGCGCGGATGTTACGCCCCTCGCGCCCGATGATGCGGCCCTTCATCTCGTCGCCCGGCAGGTGCAGCACGCTGACGACCGACTCCGCCGTCTGCTCCGCCGCCACCCGCTGCACGGCCAGCGTCACGATCTTGGTGGCCCGCTTCTCGCCCTCTTTACGGGCGGCACCCTCGATCTCCCTGACGATCAGCGCCGCTTCGCGCTTGGCCTGGTTCTCGATCTCCCTGACCAGCTCCGCCTTGGCCTGCGCGCCGGTCAACCCGGCGACCCGCTCCAGGACGACCCGCCGCTCCTGCTCCAGCTGAAGCAGCTCCTCACGCCGGTCGGCCAGCTCGACCTCGGTCTCGGCCAGCTTCCTGTCACGCTCGGACTGCCGTCTGGCCTCCTCGTCCAGGCGCTGCTCGCGCTCGGCCAGCCTGGCCTCCCTGCGCTCCAGATCAGTCCGTAGCTCCTTGAGCTCGGACTTGAGGATCCGGCTCTCCTCTTCCACCTCGCGCCGCATCTGGGCCGCGCTCTCCGCGGCGCTCTCCGACCTGCGCAGAATCTCCTCGGCGTCGGTCTCCGCCTTGTGGCGGATCTCCCGCGCCTCCTCACGAGCCTGCTCCAGCTCCTCGTGTACCGCCTGCACCTGCTCGGTGCTCGGCTTACCGGCACGCGGCGAAGGGCCGGACGTACGGCGTATGACGACGAGGAGCGCGACGATCATCCCGAACGCGAGCACGAGCACCGCCACCATCAGCACCACGACCAGCGGCCCCATGTGCGCCCCGCCCTCCTCGCGTCGTCAACACCTCATAACGCGGCCACAAAACGGGAGGGGTCACAAGCACGCCACGGACAGCCCGGTCGACACCCAGCCAAGGCGGACCGGGCGTCGGCCCGAAAACCCGACACCTCGCCTGCCTCGATCGCCCAAGCTCGCTCGTCCGTCGTTCACCGGTATGGCAATCCGCACTGCGCGGAGTAACTCCTCACTGCCGTCGAGGTTATGCGTCGAACAGGTCACGAGCAAGCAAACGCGTCTCCAAGCGTGTCTTACGGGGCCGCATCGCCGCACCCACCACAAGATCCGTCATCACCCCCAGATATGCCGGGATACCCGGCCAGACCATGCTTGAAGGGGAATTCCGGGCATGGGTCTCGCTCGGGAGAGGCCTCAGGACGCGGCCTCCCGGAAGGGGCATCCTCGTGGAGGTGCGCAGGCAAAGGTTCCGTTTACGTCGAAGGGCTTGGGCGGGCCGGTACGCCCCGTCCAAGCAAGAGCTCGTCGAACCGTCGCGGCCGGGCGGGGACCTCTCAGGGGAAGTCTTCCTCCATGTCGATGCCCTCCTGCTCCAGGGCTTCCCGAATGACGCGGAAGGCGAGGCCCGAGGAGTAACCCTTGCGGGCGAGCATGCCGGCCAGGCGGCGGGTGCGGGCGCGTGGGTCGAGAGAACGGGTCGCGGCCAGCTTGCGCTCCACGAGTCGCCGGGCGGTCTCCGCCTCCTGGTCGGGGTCGAGGCGGTCGACGGCTTCGTTGACCGTGTCGGTGTCGACGCCGCGATGGCGCAGCTCGGCGGCCAGGGCTCGCTTGGCCAGGCCGCGACCGTGGTGCCTGGAGTCGACCCAGGCCGCGGCGAACGCCTCATCGTCGATCAGCCCCAGCTCCGAGAACCGGCTGAGCACCGCTTCGGCTGCGTCGTCCGGCACTTCCCGCTTGCGCAGGGCCTCGGCGAGCTGGGCTCGTGTCTTGGGAGCCATGGTGAGCAGGCGCAGGCAGATGGCTCGGGCCACCGACTCCGGATCGGCCCCGGCCGGGCTTTCGGCCTCAGGGCCCTCAGGAAGCCATCCTTTCGCCCTCCTGTCACCGCGCCTGCCGGATCTGCCCGCCTTGCTGGACCGGCGCCCTCGGCCCGATCTCCTCTCGCCACCGTCCGCTTGGTCGTCAGCGAACCAACTGCTCCCGGCCAGCACCTCGGAATGCCATCCACCCCCATGGCCGGGAGCCGAAGGATCGGCCGGACCGCCGTCACGCGCACCAGAGCCGCCGGACTGCGGTGGCGGAGAGCCGGTCGTGCCCTGCCCCGGCTTGGCATGGGCGTCCGGAACGCCCTCACCGTCACGCGCCGGACCGTCGTCGGCCGGGCGGAAGCGACCCGGCGCCGGAGGCGGGGAGCCGGGCATGCCGAGGGCTTCCGCGGAGCTGCCGGAGCCCGTCACATCGCCGGACTCGGTGTCGGAGGCGCGCGGGCGGTTGCGCCACTCGCCGAGGGACGGCCAGCCGTCCGCCGACGAAAGAGCACGGTCGCCGCCCCGCGCCGAGGTGGTGGGCCAGGCGCCCCGGTTGTGCGGCTGGTCGGGGTTGCTCATAGGACAGACGCTCAGACGTCACCCGGCTTGGGGGTGGACTTGGAGCCCCGGCCGGAAGGAGCGGCCGCAGGGGCCGGAGCTGCTGCCGCGGCCTCGACGGGGGCGTCGAGGCGCGGGCCGACGCCCAGCTTGTCCTTGATCTTCTTCTCGATCTCGTTGGCCATGTCGGGGTGGTTGCGCAGGAAGTTGCGCGCGTTCTCCTTGCCCTGGCCGAGTTGGTCGCCTTCGTACGTGTACCAGGCGCCGGACTTGCGGACGAAGCCGTGCTCCACACCCATGTCGATGAGGCCGCCCTCGCGGGAGATGCCCACACCGTAGAGGATGTCGAAGTCGGCGACCCGGAAGGGCGGGGCCATCTTGTTCTTGACGACCTTGATCCTGGTGCGGTTGCCGACCGCCTCCGTGCCGTCCTTGAGCGTCTCGATGCGGCGGATGTCCATCCGGACCGAGGCGTAGAACTTCAGCGCCTTGCCACCGGTCGTCGTCTCGGGGCTGTTGTGCACCATGACACCGTCGACGAAGTAGTTGTGCGTCCCCTCGATTTCGAGGTCGAACTTCCTCATCGAGCGGGTCTGGGGCTTGATGCGAATGTCGAGGATCCGTGAAGGCACAAGCCGCGGCTCGGGGTCGGCGAATTCCGGCTCGACCACGAACTGACCGCGGTAGCGCGGCAGGAGCTTATAGGCCATCGAGGGGTGGACGTAGGGCGCCACCAGCTTCTGGAACGTGGCCGACGACGCCGTGTCGAACTGCAGGACGGCCGTGCCCCGGGTCCCGCGGTGCTGAACCTGCACGTTGAGGCCATAGGTGTCACACAGGTAGTCGCGCAGACGCTCCTGGGAGCCCTGGCTCATCGCCTCGACGCAGATCTCGATGCGACCGGAACCGCCTTCGGTGCGCTGCTGCAGCCCTTTCGAACGGATCGCGAACGAGCCGTCGTCCATGTACCACACCGCCAGAGCCAGCGGTGTCAGCGCCTTGAGGTATTCCGACGTAATGTGCTTCTTGTCCCCACCGAGATAGACCACCTGGCGCAGCTCATCGAGCTCGGGCAGAGGAGTGAAGTCGGCGAAGCCCGCGCCCTTGGCATTAGTGCTGCGGCTGTGGGGAATGTTGCCGAGCATCGAGCACTTCCAGGACAGATAGTCCTCCTGCTTGGCGCTGTGCCCCATGCGGAAGCGAGCGCCGGTGCGGCCGCGACGATTGGGCGACAGGCTTCCATCGCCCATCAGCGACCCCAGGATGACCTGCCACTGCTTATCGCTCAGACGATGGGTCTCCGTGAGCATGACGCGATCTCCCGCAATCAGCTCACCGGCGTCTCGCCAGCCGCCCGGAGTGCGGATCTGGTGGTTCTCCGTCGCGGCGAACTGGGCCCTTCCGTTTCCGCCCGACTTGGCCACAGTGAACTGCAGGAAGCGCTCGGCGTTGCCGTTGTCGAACCAGTTGACGATGCGGCGGGGAACGAGCTTGTCGGTCGCCGGGTCGTAGGAGAGAACCTCGACGTCCATCTTCTGATTGACGATCTTGCCGATTTTCTCCTGTGTGCCGTCGGCGAGCGTGACCCGTGTGCCGTACGACATGCAGCCGAACATGACGCCGATCTTCTCGCGGAGCTGGTTGATGAAGATCGCGGTGGTGCCGGTGCTGCTCAGGGCGCCGGCGATCTTGCGCAGCGCCTGGGACATGAGGCGGGCCTGGAGGCCGACGTGGCTGTCGCCCATCTCGCCCTCGATCTCGGCCTTGGGCACGAGCGCGGCCACCGAGTCGATGACGATGATGTCGACGGCGCCGGACCTGATGAGCATGTCGGCGATCTCGAGCGCCTGCTCGCCGGTGTCGGGCTGCGAGACCAGCAGGGCGTCGGTGTCGACCCCGAGCTTCTTGGCGTATTCCGGGTCGAGGGCGTGCTCGGCGTCGACGAACGCCGCGATGCCGCCGGCCCGCTGGGCGTTGGCCACCGCGTGCAGGGCGATGGTCGTCTTGCCCGAGGACTCGGGACCGTAGACCTCGACGATGCGGCCGCGCGGCAGGCCGCCGATGCCGAGAGCCACGTCAAGGGAGATCGACCCGGTGGGGATCACCTCGATGGGAGCTCGGGCGTCGTCACCCAGGCGCATCACTGAGCCCTTGCCGAACTGCCGCTCGATCTGAGCGAGCGCGGTCTCGAGGGCCTTCTCGCGGTCGTTGATAGCCATGGAGCTCCCCCTGGAGGGTCGTGGTCCGGTCAGTCGAGTGA
Source organism: Nonomuraea sp. K271 (assembly GCF_009908215.1). Classification (NCBI taxonomy): domain Bacteria; kingdom Bacillati; phylum Actinomycetota; class Actinomycetes; order Streptosporangiales; family Streptosporangiaceae; genus Nonomuraea; species Nonomuraea sp. K271. The sequence continues at coordinate 13,083 of NZ_JAAAHR010000004.1, forward strand.
AAGCTACGGCCTGCCACCGACATTTTCGGGACTGCCGGGGAAGACGTGGCTCGGCGCTCTCTCATCGTAGCCGAACGGCTGTTCGATCACAGTAGGAACACGCCACGATCCGCGCCCGCCCGGAAGCCGATCAGCGCAGGTGCCCAAGGTACGCCAGGACGTGCCGGCGACGCCGGGGTTTCCGCACCGCCAGGGCCGTCCACCAGGGCAGGCCGACAGCGGCGGTCCGCACGCCCGCCGGAGAAGCAGCGCACCGGGGACCGCCCACCGGGGAGCACAGCGGGGAACCCACCGGGCAGCAAGCGGCGGGCACAGCGGTCAGGGGTCGTCAGGTTCCGGTGCGGTGAGAAGGCGGAGGGCCGTCGCGAACAGCTCCGGAGGACAGCGCTCGGGGGCCAGCAGGACGAGCGGCCGCATGCCGATGTCGAGGGACTTCAGAATGGCGTCGGCCTGCGCGTAGGGAAGCCCGGCCAGCGCGCTGCCCGGCGGCGACAGCGGGTGCCGCCCTTCGCCGGCGGGCGCGCTCAACCAGGACTACGCCGACCGGCTCGGCATCCCGATGTACGGCCACACGGCCGGCAGGACCCTCTACGGCGAGCACAAGGCGTACCAAGGGCGCGTGGACCGCCTGACGATGGGCGACCTCGGCATCGGCGGCCTGCCGGTCCACACGATCCCCGACACGATCCGGATCACCGCGCCCGACGGGAGGGTCACCCAGGGCGCCATCGGCACGAGCGTCCTGTCACGGTTCCTGTCCACCATCGACTACCCGGACGAGGCGCTGGTGCTGCGGCAGAACACGCGCGCCCACATCCGGGCGCGGCACAGCGCTCCCATGTGGTTCCTCGGCGATCACCACCTGCTGTCCCACGGCACCGTGAACGACCTGGACCGGATGGTGTTCTTCGTCGACACGGGCGGCGACGACATCGGCTTCACCGCGCCCCGCACCACCTTCGACGCCGCCGGCATCACGATTCCGCCGGGCGAGGGCCTCCACCAGGTGACCGTGGAGACGGTGACGCTGGGCTCCGCCACCCGCCGTCAGGTTCCCGGCCTGGCTGGTGCGTTCCCCGGCTGGTTCGAGGACGGCTTCGGGTTCCGCATCGGCGGGCTGCCGGCCCACGCGTTCTTCAAGCCGTACGCGCTAACGTTCGACTTCGCGCGTATGCGCGTCCTCATGGACCCGAGGCGCGCGGACCCGCGCTCCGCGTGACGCCGCGACCTCGCCACGTGATGTTCGGGCACGGTTGGCCCCGGCGTGTTGTCATGCGCGGTGAGCTGGGGAGACTCACTGCAGGGCGACGGCTTGGAGGCGACGTGGCGAGCGGCTTCACCGGGGAACGGCGCGTCCACCTGGAGGCTCTCGCGGAGCTGCTGCCCGCCGTGGGCCTGGTCGGCCGGCTGGTCGGTGAGGACGATCCGGTGTTGTGGGTGTGGCATCCGCACACCGGCCGCCAGACGATCATCTTCGCCACTCCGTCAGGAGAGGGCTGGCTCTTCCTGTGGTCACCCGGCGGGCAGGGCAGCGCGGACGATCTGGCGCGTACGGCCGCCGCGCTGCGCGAGGCGCTGGACGATGCCCGGCCGTAGCGGCTTCAGCGCAGCTTGGGCGGGACGTCCTCCACCTGGCACACGGCACGCCAGACGGTCTTGGCGCTCTCGCCGTCGGCCAGCGCCTGCATCACCGTCCGCCCGCCGAGCGGGGCGAGCACGTAGTCGCGCGCCCATGACTCGGCGTAGGCCTCACCGAAGTGAGCGTTCATCCGTCTCCAGAACTCGGTCAGGCGCATGCACCCAAGTATGGAAGCCCGCCGGAGGTGGGTAGGACATCCCCATGCCAAAGACCCCTAAGTCTTCACCCCCCAAGTCAGCCGCCGCCAGGGCCAACCGGGCCAAGCGCCGCCGGCTCCAGCTCGCGCTGCGGCTCGCCGTACGGAAGGAGAAGGAGGAACGGGCCGAGCGGCACGCCGGCATCAGGCGGTTACCGCGTGCGGGCGGGCCGCGGACGCGCAGAGCGTCGCGGCGCTAGGTCACATCACCCGCGCGCCGTACATCTCACCGAGATGGTCGGCGAGCAGCTCCAGGCGGGCGCCGTCGGGGTCCTTGAAGTAGATGGAGGCGCCGCTCTCGATCTGGTGCGGCACGCCGGCCATCTCCAGCTTCCCGCGCAGCCGTTCCCACGTGGCGGGGTCGACGGAGATCGCGATGTGGTGCAGCCCGCCCAGCACTTCCTGGTACGGCCCGAGGTCGAGGCCGGGGAAGTCGAAGAAGGCGAGCAGGTTGCCGTTGCCGATGTCGAAGAAGAAGTGGCTGGAGCCCTTGTAGTCGCGGTTCTCGATGATCTCGGTGAGCGGGAACTCCAGGAGTTCCTGGTAGAACGTTATGGTCCTTTCCACGTCGGACGACAGCAGGGCGAGATGGTGGAGGCCGCGTGCGCTGCTGGACGGCCGGTGCGGTAAGACGTAACGCCGCCTGAGCTCCGCACGGCGGGCTTCGATGGACGCGTAGTCAATGGTCACGGTCGCTCTATGTCCGCCATGGCACCCGCTCAATCACGCGCCGTCGTGCGAATGACGTTTCTGTCGGTGTGGCGAGGCAGTATGTGGTGGTGAGCTCGCTCAACCACTTCAGCCAGGTGACCAGGCAATGGTTCACCGGGGCGTTCGAGGATCCCACCGCCGCCCAGGAGGGGGCGTGGGAGTCGATCGCGCGCGGCGACAACACCCTGGTCGTCGCTCCCACGGGGTCGGGCAAGACGCTGGCGGCGTTCCTGTGGTCGCTCGACCGGCTCGCCGCGGCGCCGGTCGACGAGCAGGCCGGGCGCAAGGGCTCCCGCGTGCTCTACGTGTCGCCGCTCAAGGCGCTGGCCGTCGACGTCGAGCGCAACCTGCGTGCGCCGCTGGCGGGCATCAAGCAGACGGCGCGGCGGCTCGGGCTGCCGGTGCCGGAGATCTCGGTGGCGATCCGCTCGGGCGACACCCCGGCGCAGGACCGCAGGCGGTTCGCCGCCAGGCCGTCCGACATCCTGATCACGACGCCGGAGTCGCTCTTCCTGCTGCTCACCAGCCAGGCCCGCGAGGCGCTGCGCGAGGTCGAGACGGTGATCGTCGACGAGGTGCACGCGGTCGCGGCCACCAAGCGGGGCGCGCATCTGGCGCTCACCCTGGAGCGGCTCGACGCGCTGCTCGAGCGGCCGGCGCAGCGCATCGGGCTGTCGGCGACCGTGCGCCCGGTGAGCGAGGTGGCGGCGTTCCTGGGCGGGGTCCGTCCGGCCACCGTGGTGCAGCCTCCGTCGGAGAAGCAGATCAAGATCGAGGTCGTCGTCCCGGTCGAGGACATGACGGAGATGGAGGGCGGAAGGCCGCAGGAGGGCGGGGAGTTCGCGCCCGAGCCGGGCGGCAGGTCGATCTGGCCGCACGTCGAGGACCGCCTCTTCGACCTGATCGGGGCGCACAGCTCGACGATCGTCTTCGCCAACTCGCGGCGGCTGGCCGAGCGGCTGTGCACCCGGCTCAACGAGCTGGCCTATGAGCGCGAGCACGGCGCGGAGACCGTCGATCTGTCGATCTGGGAGACGGGTCCGCCCGACCGGCCGTCCGCCGGCGGCGAGCCTCCCCGGCGCCCGCCCGCCGAGATGATGGCGCAGGCCGGATCCGCCAAGGGCGTCGTGACGGAGATCGTACGCGCTCACCACGGCTCGGTTTCCAAGGAGGAGCGGGCGCAGATCGAGGAGGCGCTCAAGTCGGGCCGGCTGCCCGCCGTGGTCGCCACCTCCAGCCTGGAGCTGGGCATCGACATGGGCGCGGTCGACCTGGTCGCGTGCGTGGAGGCGCCGCCGAGCGTGGCCAGCGGGCTGCAGCGCATCGGCCGGGCGGGCCACCAGGTGGGGGCGGTGTCCAAAGGGGTGATCTTCCCGAAATACCGCGGCGACCTGGTGCAGACGGCCGTGGTGGCCGAGCGGATGAAGAGCGGCGAGATCGAGGAGCTGCGCTATCCGCGCAATCCGCTCGACGTGCTGGCCCAGCAGATCGTCGCCATGACGGCGCTCGACGAGTGGACGGTCGACGAGCTGGAGTCCGTGGTGAGGCGGGCCGCCCCCTACGCCACGCTGCCGCGCACCGCGCTGGAGGCGACGCTCGACATGCTGGCCGGGCGCTATCCGAGCGAGGAGTTCGCCGAGCTTCGCCCGCGCATCGTGTGGGACCGCGTGACCGGCGTCCTCCAGGGGCGCCCGGGCGCGCAGCGGCTCGCGGTCACCAACGGCGGCACCATCCCCGACCGCGGCCTGTTCGGGGTGTTCCTCGTGGGCGAGCGGTCCTCCAGGGTGGGCGAGCTCGACGAGGAGATGGTCTACGAGTCGCGCGTGGGCGACGTGTTCGTGCTGGGCGCGACGTCCTGGCGGATCGAGGACATCACGGCCGACCGGGTGCTGGTCTCGCCGGCGCCGGGCCAGCCGGGCAAGCTGCCGTTCTGGCACGGCGACGCGCCGGGCCGCCCGGCCGAGCTGGGCAAGGCGATCGGGCGGTTCCTGCGCGAGCAGGCCCAGCAGGGCTCCACCGACCGCATGCGGGCGGCGGGGCTCGACGCCTACGCCGCGGGCAACCTGCTCTCCTACCTCAACGAGCAGCGCGAGGCCACCGGCTACGTCCCCGACGACCGCACGCTGCTGGTCGAGCGCTTCCACGACGAGCTGGGCGACTGGCGGGTGGTGATCCACTCCCCCTACGGCGCGCGGGTGCACGCCCCGTGGGCGCTCGCGATCAACCGGCGGCTGCGCGAGCGCTACGGCGTCGACGTGCAGGCCGTGCACTCCGACGACGGCATCGTGCTGCGCATCCCCGACACGCTGGCCGAGCCGCCCACCGATGTGGCGGCCTTCGACGCCGAGGAGATCGAGCAGATCGTCACCGAGGAGCTGGGCGGGTCGGCCATGTTCGCCTCCCGGTTCAGGGAGTGCGCGGGGCGGGCGCTGCTGCTGCCGCGCCGCACGCCGGGCCGGCGCAGCCCGCTGTGGCAGCAGCGGCAGCGGGCCGCCCACCTGCTGGGCGTGGCCTCCCAGTACGCCTCGTTCCCGATCGTGCTGGAGACGATGCGCGAGTGCCTGCAGGACGTCTTCGACGTGCCGGGCCTCGTCCGGCTCATGCGCGACATCGCCGCGCGCAGGGTGCGGCTGGTGGAGGTGGAGACCTCGCAGGCCTCGCCGTTCGCGGCGTCGTTGTTGTTCCACTACGTGGGCGCGTTCATGTACGAAGGCGACGCGCCGCTGGCCGAACGCCGGGCGCAGGCCCTGGCGCTGGACACCTCGCTGCTGGCCGAGCTGCTCGGGCAGGCCGACCTGCGCGAGTTGCTCGACCCCGACGTGATCTCCGACAGCGAGCGCGAGCTGGCCCGGCTCGACCGGCCGCTGCGCGACGCGGAGGACCTCGCCGACCTGCTGCGCTCGCACGGCCCGCTGCTCGCGCCCGACGTGAGCGTACGCGGCGGCGACCCCGCCTGGCTGGAGGAGCTCGAACGCGCGCGGCGGGCGATCAGGGTGCGGGTCGCGGGCGAGGAACAGTGGGCGGCCGTGGAGGACGCGGCGCGGCTGCGTGACGCGCTCGGCGTGCCGCTGCCTGTGGGGATTCCGCACGTCTTCCTCGAACCGGTCGCCGACCCCCTGGCCGACCTGGTGGCCCGGCACGCCCGCACGCGCGGGCCCTTCCACGCCGGCACGGCCGCGGCCAGGTTCGGGCTGGGCGTCGCCGTGGTGACGGACGCGCTGCGGCGGCTCGCCGTGACGGGACGGGTCGTCAGCGGCGAGTTCCGGCCCGGCGGGCGGGGCGGGGAGTGGTGCGACGCCGGGGTGCTGCGCATGTTGCGCCGCAGGTCGCTGGCACGGCTCCGCAAGGAGGTCGAGCCGGTCGCGCCGGAGACGCTGGCGGTCTTCCTGCCCGCCTGGCACGGCATCACCGGCTCGGGCACGTCCTCGGCCGAACGGGCCGGGGCGGCCAGGGCGATGGACGCCCTGGTGCGCTCCATCGAGCAGCTCCAGGGGACGGCCGTGCCCGCGTCGGCGCTGGAGACACTGGTGCTGCCCGCGCGGGTGCCCGGCTACCATCCGGCGCTGCTCGACGAGCTGACCTCGTCCGGCGAGGTCATGTGGGCGGGGCAGGGCTCGCTGCCGGGCGGCGACGGCTGGGTGTCCCTCTACTTCACCGACACCGCGCCGCTGCTGCTGCCCGAGCCCGCCGAGATCACCATGACGCCCGTGCACGAGCGTGTGCTGGAGTTGCTGGGCGGCGGCGGCGCGCTGTTCTTCCGCGGGATCTCCGACCAGCTCGGCTCGCTCGACGACACGACCCTCGTCGCCGCGCTGTGGGACCTGGCGTGGGCGGGGCGGGTGTCGGGCGATACGCTCGCGCCGCTGCGGGCGACGCTCGGCACCGGACGGCCCGCCCACCGGCCCGCCACCACGCGGCGGCGCCGGGCGGTGCTGCCGAGCCGGAGCGGGCCGCCGACGGTGGCCGGGCGGTGGTGGTTGCTGCCCGCACCCGCGCCCGACGCGACGCAGCGGGCCAACGCCCAGGCCGAGGTGCTGCTCGAACGGCACGGCGTGGTGACGCGCGGGTCGGTGACCTCCGAGCGCCTGCCCGGCGGGTTCTCGCCGGTCTACCAGGTGTTGCGGGCGTACGAAGAGAGCGGGCGATGCCGGCGGGGCTACTTCGTCGAAGGGCTGGGGGGTGCCCAGTTCGCGCTGCCGGGGGCGGTCGACCGCATGCGGGCCATGGCACCGGGCATCGCCCCCTCCGCGCCCGCCTTCACCCCTGAGACCGGCCTCGGACCGGGAACCGCACACGGGCCAGGACTGGGGGGCTGGGCCGCATCCGCGGGTGCTGGGCGATCCGGGGACTCCGGGCGGCGGGCCGTGGTGCTCGCCGCCGCCGACCCGGCCAACCCGTACGGCGCCGCGCTCCCGTGGCCCCAGCATCCCGGCGACGTCGGGCACAAACCGGGCAGGAAGGCCGGGTCCCTGGTGGTCCTGGTGGACGGCCATCTGGTGCTGTACGTCGAGCGAGGCGGCAAGACGCTGCTGTCGTTCTCCGACGACGAACGCCTGCAGCCGGCCGTCGACGCCCTGGCACTGGCCGTACGCGACGGCGCGCTGGGCAAGCTGACCGTGGAGCGGGCCGACGGGGGCTCCATCGTCGACTCCCCGCTGGCGGCGGCGCTCGAGGCGGCCGGTTTCCATCCGACACCTCGCGGGCTGCGCCTGCGCGCCTGATGCGATCGCGGCTCGGGAGCCGTGCCTGATGGGGTTGCGGGGTGGGGTGGTCCGTACTCCGGGCGTGATGAATGCGGCACGGGCCTGTGGCTCACCTGCGCGCGAAGCGCTGCGCCGCGGCGGTCGCCGGGCCATAAAGACCGGGCTGTATACGATAAGTCGTCATATGACTGAGTTGACGCTGGGCGCGACCCACCGGACCTTACGCGACGAGGTCACCAGTGAACTGCGGCGCCGTATCCTCTCGGGCGAGCTCGCCCAGGGTGAACGGCTGGTCGAGGATCGGCTGGCCGGCGCGCTCGGCGTCTCACGCAACCCGGTGCGGGAGTCCATCCGGGTGCTGGCCGCCGAGGGCTTCATCGAGGTCGTCCCCCGGCTCGGCGCCACGGTCGCGCGCCTGTCCGCGGAGGAGGGTGAGGAGCTCTTCGACGTGCGCATGGCGATCGAGGGGCTCGCGGCCCGGCTGGCGGCGCGCAAGCGCAGCCCGTCCTCCGCCGAGCGGCTGCGGCAGGTGCTCGACCAGGCCAGGGAGGCGGTGGACGGCGGGCGCCTTGAGCAGGTGGCCGACCTCAACACCGCCTTTCATCTGGCCGTGGGCGAGGCGGCGGGCAACTCCTACCTGAGCTTGATGATGAAGCCGATGTTGCTGCGGGCGCAGTGGGTCTTCAGCCAGACCGCCGCCGCCCGGGGCCCGCATTCGTGGTCGGAACACCTGAGCATGTACGAAGCCATCGCCGCCGGCGACGAGGACGAGGCGCAGGCCAGGGCGACCGCGCACGTGGCCGCGGCACGAAGATCGTTCCTGGCGGCCGTGGACCGTACTAGGAAACACCCGAACGATTAGAAAACGGTCAGATAACAACACAGCGTTATGAAACACTTATGAAATGTCAGGTCTTGTATACAGTCTCCTAAACGTTCCTACGGAGGCCCCATGAGACCGTCCCCCAGGCTCGTCGCGGCGCTCGCCGTCCTCCCCGTGGCCCTGGCGGCCTGCGGCGGAGGCGGATCCACCGGCACGCCCGCCGCACCTCCATCCATCGCCGACGCCACCACCGACAACCGGCCGGTCAAGGCTGGCGGCACGCTCAACATCGCGCTCAACGCCGACCCCGACGCACTCGACCCGAGCTCCGCGACCACCCTGGTGGGACGCGAGGTCTTCGCGAACATGTGCGAGAAGCTCTACGACATCGACGCCGCCTCCGCTCTCGTGCCCCAGCTGGCCGCAGCGCTGCCGGAGGTCTCCGACGGCGGCAAGGAGGTGACGATCAAGCTGCGTGAAGGCGTGAAGTTCAACGACGGTACGCCGTTCGACGCCGAGGCGGTCAAGAAGTCGCTCGACCGGCACCGCACCTGGAAGAAGTCCGCTCGCAAGGCCGACCTCGCCCCGGTCGACAAGGTCACCGTGGTCGACCCCGCCACGGTCAAGCTCACGCTGTCGCAGGCGTTCACCCCGCTGACCTCGCAGCTCGCCGACCGCGCCGGCATGATCATGTCGCCCAAGGCGCTGGACGAGGCGGGCGACAGCTTCGGCGCGAGCCCGGTGTGCGTGGGGCCGTTCCAGTTCGCCGGCCGTACGTCCGGCAGCGAGATCGTGCTGGAGAAGGCGCCCGACTACTACGACGCCGCCAAGGTCAAGCTCGACAAGCTCGTCTACAAGATCATCATCGACCCCAACGTACGGGCGGCGAACCTGAAGTCCGGCGACGTGCACGTGGCCGACCAGCTCGCCACCACCACGGTCAAGGGTGTGCAGGCCGACCCCAACCTGAAGGTCGTGGCGGGGGGCGGCCTCGGCTACTACGGCGTCACGATCAACGTCGGCAACGCCAACGGGGCCACGGAGAAGTCCGGCCCGGTGGACACGGCACTGGGCAAGAGCCCGCAACTGCGGGAGGCGTTCGAGCTGTCCCTCGACCGCGAGGTGATCAACAAGACCGTCTACAACGGCCTGTACGAGGCCGACTGCTCCCCCTTGCCGCTGGACAGCCCCTACCGGGCGCAGGATTTGCAGTGCTCGAAGCGCGACGTCGCCAAGGCCAAGCAGCTCGTGCAGGCCTCCGGCGTGCCGACGCCGGTCCCCGTGAGCCTCAACACGCCCAACGACGCCACCAACATCCGCCTGGCGCAGGTCATCCAGCAGATGGCCAAGGAGGCGGGCTTCGAGGTGAGCGTGAAGACGGGCGAGTTCGTCAGCAACCTGGAACAGGGCAAGGCCGGCGACTTCGACGCCATGCTGGTCGGCTGGTCGGGCCGGGTGGACCCGGACGGCAACCTCACCGGCATGGTCACCACCGGCGGCGCCAACAACTACAGCGGCATGTCCGACCCGGGCATCGACGGCCCGGTCAAGGAGGCGGCCGCCGAATCGGACACCGCCAAGCGGACCGAGCTCTACAGCAGCGCGACGAAGAAGATCGCCGAACTGCGCGGAATCGTGTACCTCTACCACAACAAGTACTACCTGGGCACACACAAGGACGTCGCCGGGGTCCAGTACTTCAAGGACGGCCTCCCGCGCTTCGCCACCGCCGGGTTCACCTCCTGATGCTCTGGTTCATCCTCCGGCGCTGCGGGTCCGCGGTGATCGTCATGTTCCTGGGCAGCGTTCTGATCTTCCTGGGGATCAGGGCGCTGCCCGGCGACCCGGCCACCGTCATGGCGGGGCAGGAGGCCTCGCCCGAGGTGGTCGAGGCCATCCGGCAGGAGTTCGGCCTGGACAAGCCGCTGCCCGCACAGTACGTCGACTACATCGGCCAGGCCCTGACCGGCAATTTCGGCCGCTCCACGCAGGACCAGCTCCCGGTGATCGACATCATCGCCGAGCGGCTGCCGGTGACGCTGGAGTTGTCGGCCCTGGCCATGCTGGTCGCGATCGTCATCGGCGTGGGCGCCGGCATCGTGGCGGCGGTGCGCCGAGGCAAGGTCGCCGACTACGTCGCCACCGGGTTCGGCCTGGCCGGGTTGTCGGTGCCGCACTTCTGGCTGGGCCTGCTCGCCATCCTGCTGTTCGCGGTCACCTGGCAGGTGCTGCCCGCCTCGGGCTACGTGCCGTTCACCCAGGACCCGGGCGAGAACCTGCAGCGCATGATCCTGCCCGCCCTCGTGCTCGGCACCGGCTTCGCGGCCATCCTGATGCGGCAGACCCGCTCGGCCATGCTGGGCGCGCTGTCGGCGGACTACGTCAGGACCGCGCGGTCCAAGGGCCTGTCGGAGGCGAAGGTGGTGGGCGCGCACGCGCTGCGCAACAGCCTGACGACCGTCATCACCGTGCTCGGCCTGCAGCTCGGCGCCCTCATCAGCGGCGCCGTGGTGACCGAGCAGATCTTCGTGATCCCCGGGTTCGGCAAGCTGACCGTGGACGCGGTGCTGACCAGGAACTACCCGGTCATCCAGGCCGTCGTCCTGATCACCGTGATCGGCTACGTCGTCGTCAACCTGCTGGTCGACATCGCCTACGCCTTCCTCAACCCGCGCATCAGGCTGTCGGGGGGCTCTCATGACTGAGCATGCCGTCGCCGCGGGCAGGGCCGCCCGCAGGCGCAGGTTGTGGCGGCGGTTCCGGCGGCGGCCGATGCCGATGGCCGGGCTGGTGCTGGTCGTGGGCTTCGTCCTGCTGGCCCTGGCGGGGCCGCTGGTCGCCGGCGACCCGGCCGCGCAGGACTACCTGGCCACGCTGGCCCCTCCGTCGCCCGCGCACCTGATGGGCACCGACGACCTGGGCAGGGACGCGTTCGCCAGGATCGCGCACGGCGCACAGGTGTCGCTCCAGGCCGGGGTGCTGTCCACCCTGCTCGCGATGGCCGTGGGCATCCCGATCGGGCTGGTCGCCGGCTTCTACCGGCGCTGGCTCGACCCGGTCGTGATGCGGCTGGTGGACGTGACGCTGGCCTTCCCCTTCCTGGTCTTCGCGGTGGGCCTGGCGGCGATCATCGGGCCGTCGCTGAAGGGCGTGGTGCTGGCGCTGGGCTTCGCCCAGTTGCCCGCCGTCATCCGCATCACCCGGGGCGAGGTGCTGGCGGTCAGGGAGATGGACTACGTGGCCGCGGCCGTCGCCGACGGCGCCGGCGACGGGCACATCATCTTCAGGTACGTGCTGCCCAACTGCGCCAGCCCGCTGATCGTGCAGGCCACGGTGGCGATCCCGACGGCCATCATCGGCGAGTCCACGCTGTCGTTCCTCGGGCTCGGCGTGCAGCCGCCGACCCCCTCGTGGGGCGTGATGCTGACGACCGCGCAGCAGTACCTCAGCGACGCGCCGTGGCTGGCCATCTGGCCAGGGCTGATGATCGCGCTGGCCACGCTCGGCTTCAACCTGCTCGGCGACGGGCTGCGCGACGTACTGGACCCGAGGAGCGGCCGATGAGCCTGCTGGAGATCACCGACCTGACCGTCGGGTTCGACACCGAGGACGGCCTGGTGCAGGCGGTCAGGAACATCTCTCTCACCCTGGACGAGGGCGAGATCCTGGCGTTGTGCGGCGAGTCCGGCTGCGGCAAGTCGGTCACCGCGATGTCGGTGCCCCGGCTGCTGCCGCCCGACACGACCCGCTTGTCCGGCTCGGTGACGCTGGACGGCCGCGAACTGACCACGCTGCCCGAGCCGGACATGCGACACGTGCGCGGCAAGGACGTCTCGGTCGTCTTCCAGGAGCCGATGACCTCGCTCAATCCGTCGTTCAGCGTCGGCTACCAGATCACCGAGGTGCTGCGCCGGCACGAGGGCCTGTCGCGGCGGGCGGCCGGCGAGCGCGCGCTCGCGCTGCTGGAGCTGGTCGGCATCCCGGCGCCGGCGCGCAGGATGAAGGAATATCCGCACCAGCTGTCAGGAGGCATGCGGCAGCGCGTGATGATCGCGATCGCGGTGGCCTGCTCGCCCCGCGTGCTGATCGCCGACGAGCCGACCACGGCGCTCGACGTGACGATCCAGGCGGGCGTGCTGGACGTGTTCCGCGACCTGCGCGACCGGCTCGGCACGGCGATCATCCTGATCACGCACGACCTGGGCGTGGTGGCCGACATCGCCGACCGGGCCGTCGTCATGTACGCGGGCCGTGCCGTGGAGCAGGCCACGGTGACCGAGCTGTTCGCGAACCCGCGGCACCCGTACACACTGGGGTTGATGAAGGCCCTGCCGACGGCGGCGGTCGGCGGCCGGCTGGCGGAGATCCCCGGCATGGTCCCCTCGCCGCTGTCCGACCCCGACGAGTGCGCCTTCCACGACCGCTGCCCGCGTGTCCAGACCGACTGCCGTCTGTCACGGCCCCAGCTCGTACGCCAGGCGAAAGGCCACCTGGCGGCCTGCTTCCACCCTGGAGGTCAGTCGTGATCCTGCGCATCGACAACCTGGTCAAGCACTACGGCCAGGTGCGCGCCGTGGACGGGCTGTCACTGGAGATCGACCACGGCGAGGTGCTCGGCCTGGTCGGTGAGTCCGGCAGCGGCAAGTCCACGGTCGGCAAGTGCGTGCTGCGCCTGACCGATCCGACCGCGGGCACGATCGAGCTGGCCGGCCGCGACATCACCCGCCTGTCGCGCCGGGCCATGCGCCCGCTGCGCAGGGACATGCACATGGTCTTCCAGGACCCCTTCTCCTCGCTCAACCCGCGCTTCACGATCGAGCAGATCGTCGGCGAGCCGCTGCTGCGGCACAAGGTGGCCGACCGCCGGGGCGTCTCGGAGCAGGTCTCGGCCATGCTGGAGAAGGTGGGGCTGCGGCCGGAGATGCGCTCGCGGTTCCCGCACGAGTTGTCCGGCGGGCAGCGCCAGCGGGTGGGGCTGGCCAGGGCGCTCATCCTGGAGCCGAAGCTGGTGGTGGCCGACGAGCCGGTGTCGGCGCTGGACGTGTCCGTACAGGCCTCCGTGCTCAACCTGATCACCGACCTGCAGCGGGACATGGGCTTCTCGTGCCTCTTCATCACGCATGACCTGTCGGTCGTGGAGTTCCTGGCCGACCGGATCGCCGTCATGTACCTGGGCAAGATCGTGGAGTCGGGTCCGAAGGCCGAGATCTTCGCGGCGCCGCGGCATCCGTACACGCAGGCGCTGTTGTCGGCGGCCCCGGTCGCCGATCCGGTGCGGCAGCGTGAGCGGCGCAGGATCGTGCTCGGCGCCGACGTGCCGAGCCCGGTCGACCCGCCCTCGGGATGCCGCTTCCACACGCGGTGCCCGCTGGCGTACGACGCCTGCCGCACCGACGAGCCCCCCTTGACCGACACGCGGAGCAACGGGCATCCGGCCGCGTGTCACCTCGTCACGGCGGACCGCATCCCCGACGCGGCCGCTCATCGTTGAAGGAGAATGGTTTGTTCACCACCAGGCCTGAGCTGTCCGGCGACTTCGGCATGGTCGCCAGCACCCACTGGCTGGCCTCCGCCGCCGGCATGAGCGTGCTGGAACGCGGCGGCAACGCCTTCGACGCGGCCGTGGCCGCGGGGTTCGTGCTGCAGGTCGCCGAGCCGCATCTGAACGGCCCGGGCGGCGAGGTGCCGATCCTTTTGTGGAGTGAGGCCGACCAGAAGGTGTCGGTGGTGTGCGGCCAGGGCGTGGCGCCGGCCGCGGCCACGATCGAGCACTACACCGGGGCCGGCCTGGACGTGGTGCCCGGCACGGGGCTGCTGGCGGCGACCGTGCCCGGGGCGTTCGGCGGATGGATGCTCATGCTGGAGCGCTGGGGCACCTGGTCGCTGGCCGACGTGCTGGCCCCCGCGATCCACTACGCCGAGCACGGCGTGCCGGTGCTGGACCGGATCTCCGCCACGATCGAGTCGGTCGCGGGGCTGTTCACCGACGACTGGCCGACGTCGGCGGCGACCTGGCTGCCCGGCGGCGCCGCGCCCGCGCCGGGCTCTCAGCTGGCCAACCCGGTGCTGGCCGCGACGTACCGGCGGCTGGTCGCGGAGGCCGAGGCGGCGTCGAGCACCCGCGAGGGGCAGCTCGCCGCTGCGAGGAAGGCCTGGTACGAGGGCTTCGTCGCCGAGGCGATCGCCGAGTTCAGCACCAAGACGGCCTGGCGCGACAGCTCCGGCGAAGTGCACGGCGGGCTGCTGACCGGCGACGACCTGGCGGGCTGGGAGCCCTCGGTCGAGGATCCCGTGAGCTTCGACTACCGCGGGCACACCGTGTGCAAGACGGGGCCGTGGGGGCAGGGCCCGGTGTTCCTGCAGCAGCTCGCCCTGTTGTCCGGGTTCGACCTGGACGCGATGGGCTACCTGAGCGCCGACTACGTGCACACGGTCACCGAGGTCGCCAAGCTGGCCTTCGCCGACCGCGAGGCCTGGTACGGCGACGCCGGCGTACCCATGTCGGACCTGCTGAGCGAGGCGTACAACGCCGAGCGGCGCGCCCTCGTCGGTCCGGGGGCCAGCATGGACCTGCGGCCCGGCTCCCCCGGCGGGCGGACGCCCAGGCTGCCCGACCTCCCCGCACCTGGCATCTCCAGCAGCGCGCCCGGCGTCTCCGGCGCCCGCGCCCCGCAGGGTGTCGGCGAGCCCACGGTCGCCAAGAGCGCGGGCGGCGTGGAGGTGACCTCCGCCGACGGCACGGTCAGGGGCGACACCTGCCACGTCGACGTGGTCGACCGGCACGGCAACATGGTCTCGGCCACGCCCAGCGGCGGCTGGCTGCAGAGCTCGCCCACCATCCCCGCGCTGGGCTTCTGCCTGGGCACGCGGGCGCAGATGTTCTGGCTGCAGGAGGGCCTGCCGGCGTCGCTGCGTCCCGGTACGCGGCCGCGTACCACGCTGTCGCCGTCGTTCGCGCTCAGGGACGGCCGGCCGTGGCTCGCCTTCGGCACGCCGGGCGGCGACCAGCAGGACCAGTGGAGCCCGAACTTCTTCCTGTCCGTCGTCCACGGCGGGCTGAACCTTCAGGAGGCCATCGACGCGCCCATGTTCCACACCGAGCACTTCCCCAGCTCGTTCTTCCCGCGCGGCTCGCGCCCCGGCGTCCTGCACGTGGAGGACCGCCTGGACCCGGGCGTCGTCGCCGAGTTGCGGCGGCGCGGGCACGAGGTGGAGGAGCAGGGCCCGTGGTCGCTCGGCAGGCTCAGCGCGGTCGCCCGTGACGGCGCCTTCCTCAGGGCCGCCGCCAACCCTCGGGGCGCGCAGGGCTACGCCGTCGGCCGGTGAGGTGCCTGACCGACGGGAAGCGCCCTCGTCGGTGACGGCGTGCGGGCCGGCTCGACGGGCATGAGCTGAAGGCCCACAGAGGTGATGTCGCGAGGAGTCACGTCGCACACTCCCGCGGCAGGTGGCGCGAACCGAGCAGGTCGTCGCGCGCCAACCGGCGGTAGGTGTGGGGAAGGCGCTTGTGGAACAGGCGATACAGCGCCCAGTGCCACAGCGGCGGGCGCTCCCGCAGGCGCAGTGCGACACTGCAACGTACGACGTCTATGTGAACTGGGCCACGCGACCATGATCTACGCGACCGTCGCCTCGATCAGGTCGTCCACCACCTCGGCCAGGTCATTGCCCCGGGAATGCACCCGGCGCTGGCGCATGGCTCCCGAGCCCTGGCGCAGCAGCCGGTCCAGGCCCTCCTGCACGAACGTCAGGTCACCCGCCTCGGTCAGCGCCGGGCGTACGTGCTCCAGGAGGCGACCGGCCATCACCGGGGCGGGCACGAGTGTGCCGTGCCGCACGTCCATGCTGTCGCCCAGCAGCCCGTCGCGGGCGGCCCGCCAGTAGGCGGCGCGCAGCACCTCGGTGGACACCGGCAACCCCCTGTCGCCGCGCCGGACGGCCTCCAGAGAGGTCACGACCAGGGCGCGGATGAGCCCGATCAGGGTGAGGCTGTCGGCCACGTCGAGGGGCACGTCGGCCACCCTGATCTCCACGGTCGGCAGCTGGGGCGACGGGCGGGCGTCCCAGTAGACGGTCTTGGCGTCGAGCAGCGCGCCCGACTCCGCCAGCGAGCGCAGCGCCAGCTCGTAGTCGCGGTACGACGGGAAGTAGGGGGGTGCGCCGGAGACCGGCCAGCGGCCCCAGCTGATCACACGCCACGACGCGTAGCCGGTGTCGCGTCCCACGAAGAACGGCGAGTTGGCGGCCAGCGCGATCAGCGTCGGCAACCATGGCCGCAGGTGGTTGCCGACGTAGACGGCGTGCTCCTCGTCGGGCACGTCCACGTGGACGTGCAGGGCGCAGATGCTGATCTCGTCCTGTAGCGCGCGGTAGAGCACCCTGCCCTGGAGGTATCGGTCGTCGTCGGTGAGCGGCGGCTGCATGACGTTGCCCAGGACGGGGATGCCGCTCGCGACGACGGCCAGCCCGCAGCTGCGGGCCGCGTCCGCCACCTCCTTGCGCACGGTGCGCAGTTGCGAGCCCAGCTCGCTCAGGTCGGCGGACGGCGGCGTGCGCGCCTCCACCTGGAATCGGGTGATTTCTTGCACCACGTCCAGCACGTCCGTGGCCGCGGCCAGGACTTCGGCCGCTCGGGGAGCCACGTGGCGGGTGCGGGGATCGACGACGAGGTATTCCTCTTCGATCCCGATCAACGGAACCATGCCCACACCTCGTTGGGGAGTCCAAAAGTCTCCGTACGAAGTTGTGCCCGTACCGTGCCCTGGGGGAAACCCGTCCGGCAGGTGCTTGTCAGATGGGTCCGTAGAGGGCGTCAGGGGCGCGTGTGGCCATGGCCCAGTAGCGGTCACCGTAGGACCAGTGCCACCACTCCGTGGGGTAGTTGACCAGGCCGACCGGCTCCAGTGCGGCGGCCAGGAGCTTGCGGTGGGCGCGGGCGTCGTCGGAGATGTTGGGGGCGGCGGTGTAGCAGGCGCCTTCGCTCTGCTCGGGGTTGTCGTTGACCTGCGTGCCCATGTCATATTCGGTGCCCTTGGGAGAGCACAGGGTCAGGTCGACGGCGGCGCCGGCGGTGTGGGGGGCGACCTCGACGGGTGAGACATAACGACTCGCCGCGACGTAGGACTCGTCGGGCGACATGTCGGGGAATGCCGCCTCCAGCTCCGCCCGGTACCCGTCGAAGATCCGCCGCTGCGTCGCGATCGGACGGTAACCCTCGACGATCAGCAGGTGGTAGCCGTCGGGCAGCAGGGTCTCCGCCTTCTCCAGGCGGTCGAGCAGGCCGGAGCGCAGGTGGGCGTACGCACCGTCGTCGTCGGCCATGCGCGTGTCCACGCGCAGCCGCCCGCGTACGTCAGCCAGCGGTTCGCCGCATTCCCGCACCGGGACGGAGGCGACACGGGGGTCCGAGATGAGCACGACATCGTTCGGGGACTGCCACATGGGCAGAAATTCTCACACAGTGTCGGAGAAAACCTGTTCCCGGGCCTGATCCAGAGCCGCCACCAGGGCCCCGCGCAACACGGGGTTGCCGGCGACCCCGGTGGTGACCACGGTGGGCCGGCTCGGGCACACGCGCGCCACCGCCTCCTGCACCTTGGCGGCCAGCCGCGCGCCGCCGGCCCTGCCGACGTCACCGCTCAGGACGATCAGCCCGGGGTCGAGCACGACGGTCACGGCGGCCGCGCCCACGGCCAGCCGGAGCGCCACCTCGTCCAGATAGCCCTCGTCGCCACTGCGCACCAGGTCGGCCACGGTGTTGCCGGTCAGCCCGCGCCGCTCGGCCAGCCCGCGCAGGGCGTCGTGGCCCACCAGGCGCTGGTACGAGCCCGACTGCGGCTGGGAGACGTCGGTGGGCAGCGGCTCGCCCGGCACCGGCAGCCAGCCGATCTCGCCCGCTCCCCCGGCGATGCCGCGGTGCAGCCTGCCGCCCAGCATGACGCCGAGTCCCTGTCCGACGCCCGCCCAGATCACCACGAAGTCGTCGTGCCCGGCGGCCTCTCCGTACTTGTGCTCGGCAAGGGCGACAAGGTTGACGTCGTTCTCGATCGTCACCGAGGTGCCGAGGGTCTCGCGCAGGCTGGCCAGCACGCCGACGTGCCAGTCCGGCAGGTCGTACGACCAGCGCACGTCCCCGCTGACCGGGTCGACCACACCTCTGGTGCCGATGACGAAGGAACGCAGCCGGGACAGGCTGATGCCGGCCGCCTCGCAGGCCCGCCGCACGGCCGCGTGCACCGCCTCGACGGGATCGCGGCCGTCGGAGGGGTTGAGCGTGATCTCGACCACGGTCCGGCCTGTGATGTCCGCCACACCGACCCTGAGGCTGTCGGGCAGGACCTCGAGCCCGGCGACGTACGCGCAGGAGGGCACCACGGCGTACAGAGCGGCGTGGGGCCCCCTGCCGCCGGCCCGCTCCCCCGTGACCTCGACGAGCCCCCGCTCTTCGAGCCTGACGAGGAGCTGACCTGCGGTGACCTTGGACAGGCCGGTCCGCTCGCCGAGCTCGGCGCGGGTGAGGGGGCCGTCTCCGATGAGCAGTTCGAGCGCCGCCCGGTCGTTCAGCCGACGCAACAGCCGAGGGGTTCCCGGGTCTCGGCGCATCGGCGTTTCCCCTCTCGTCACGATCGGCTAACGGGCGTTTTATTAAGGAAAGTTTCTTGTTAGTTTATCAGCATCATTCGGCATTGACGATCAGCCTGGTGCGGACCGTAGGCCGGCACCCGGGAAGGGAGAACCCTGTGAGGATCGCGAAGATCACAGCCACCACGGTCACCACGGCCGCCCTGGCCCTGGGCCTGGCGGCCTGCGGCGGTTCAAGCGAGTCGCCTGAATCCTCACCGAGCGCGGCCGCCGCGAGCGGGCCGAAGTACGCCGGCAAGACCCTGACCTTCTGGCGCCTGGGCGACACCAACCCCGACGCCCAGAAGTACACCGATGAGCTGGTCGCCGAGTTCGAGAAGCAGACCGGCGCCAAGGTGAAGGTCGAGTGGATTCCGTGGGCCCAGGTCAACGACAAGTTCACGGCCGCGGCGGCGGGCGGCACCGGCCCCGACGTCACCGAGATCGGCAACGACCAGGTCCCGCTCTGGCAGAGCCAGGAGGCGCTGGAGCCCATCACGGACATCGTGGCCTCGGGCGACCAGGCCCAGATCCCCAAGAACCTGATGGGCCTTGAGACCATCGACGGTGAGACGTACGCCGTGCCATGGGGCGGCGGCAGCCGGGCGGTGCTCTACCGCGCCGACTGGTTCAAGGAGCTCAAGATCGAGGTGCCCAAGACCTGGGACGAGCTCGTCGCCGCGGCCAAGAAGATCCAGGCCGAGAAGGGCTCCGACGTCGACGGCTTCGCCTTCAACGGCGGCTCCGACGCCAACCATCTGCTCGGCGCCCTCGCCTGGACCGCCGGCGGCGAGTACGCCGTCAAGGAGGGCGACAAGTGGGTCGGCAAGCTGACCGAGCCCGGGTTCAAAACCGGCTTCGCCCAGTACACCGGCCTGGTCACCGACGGTCTGTCCAGCAAGTCGCGGCTCAACCAGAACACCACCGAGATCCGCACCCGCTTCTCCAACGGCAAGGTCGGCATGTACCTCACCGCCGCATGGGACCTCGCCGGAATCGAGGAGGACAGCAAGGGCAAGCTCAAGGGCGACAAGCTCGCGTTCTTCTCGCTCCCGTCGCAGTCGGGCGGCGAGGCGCAGTCGTTCCTCGGCGGCAACGACATCGCCGTCTGGGGCACCTCGGAGGAGAAGGAGGCGGCCAAGGAGTTCGTCAAGCTGGCCTCCGGCAAGGAATGGGGCGTCAAGTACGCCACCGACGGCGGCCTGCTCCCCGTCTATCCCGAGGCCCTCGCCAAGCTGGCCGAGGACCCGGTGCAGGCGCCGTTCGCCGCCGCTTTCGCCAAGGCCAAGGCCTTCCCCGCCGACCCGCACTGGACCGAGGCCAACGAGACCAAGGCGGTGCTGCAGAACGCCGCCCGCAAGGTCATCGAAGGCAAGGCGTCCGCCGACGAGGCGCTGGCCGCGGCCAACAAGGAACTCGAAGACATCCTCAACGCCTCCTGAGCCTATGACGAACACGTCAACGCTTCCCCGGGGCGGGGACCGCTCCCCAGCCCGGGGATCGCGCCGCCCGAACCCGCCGCGCAAGGCCAGCGGGCTGCCCGCGTGGTCCATCCCCTACGTCCTGCTCGTCCCCGGCCTGCTGGTCATCGGCGCGCTGCTGCTCTACCCGCTGATCCAGATGGCGATCATCGCCTTCCAGAAGGTGGGCCTGGTCCAGATCTCCGGCAAGAAGCCGGCCACCTGGGTCGGGCTGGACAACTTCACCGCCTTCGTCGACAACGACATCTTCTGGTCCTCGCTCCGCAACACGGTGATGTTCGCCGTGATCGCGGTGCCGCTCACGCTCGTCCTCGGCACCGCCGTCGGCGTGCTGCTGCACCGGCTCGGCAAGAAGATGTCGTTGTTCGTCATCATCGGCATCATGTTCGCCTGGGCGGTGCCGCCCGTGGCGCAGGGCGTGATCTGGCGCTGGTTGTTCGACGCCGAGGCGGGCATCGTCAACTGGGCGCTCAATCTGCTGCCCGGCTGGTTCTCCACCGCCCTGTTCGGCCGGGCCGACTGGACCGGCGAACCCTGGCTCAACGACCCCTGGTCCATCTACATGGTGCTGGTCATCTGCGTGGTCTGGGCGGGCTTCCCGTTCATCGCCGTCTCGGTGCTGGCCGGCCTCAAGGGCGTGCCCGCCGAGCTGTACGAGGCCGCCAAGGTCGACGGCGCCGCCCCCTGGCGGACGTTCTGGCGGATCACGTTCCCGCTGCTGAAGCCCGTGTTCGCGGTGCTGACCGTGCTCTCCATCATCTGGGACTTCAAGGTCTTCTCCCAGCTGTACGTGCTGGCCGGCACCAACAACAGGGAGGCCTACAACCTGTCGATGTACGCGGTGACCGAGGCGTTCAAGGCCCCACCGAAGATGGGCTCGGGCGCGGCCATCGCCCTGGTGCTGACCGTGATCCTGCTCATCGTCACGGCTGCCTACATCCGGCAGATGTTCAAGCAGGAGGACACGTGATGACCCCGCTGGCCCGCAGACGCCTGGGCAAGGTCACGCTCAACGCCCTCGGCGTGCTGGTCTTCGCGATGGCCACCTTTCCCGTCTACTGGATGGTCTCCACCGCGTTCAAGACGAACGACCAGATCTTCACCACCGACTTCATCCCGTTCCCGACGCAGTTCACCCTCGAGCACGTGCAGCGCGTGCTGAGCGAGGGCGTGGCCGGGCACTCCATCTGGCTCTACCTGCGCAACAGCGCCATCGTCGCGCTCGGCACCATCGTCATCGGCGCCGTCTTCGCCCTGCTCTCGGCCACGGCGGTGGCCAGGTTCAGGTTCAAGGGGCGCACGCCGTTCCTCGCCCTGCTGCTCATCGTGCAGATGATCCCCGCCGAGGCGTTGGTCATCCCGCTGTTCCTGAGCGTCAAGCGGCTGGGCCTCTACGACCAGTTGCTCGGCCTGATCGTCACCCAGGTGGCGCTGACCCTGCCGTTCGGCATCTGGATGTTGCGCACGTTCGTCGCCGCGGTGCCCAAGTCGCTGGAGGAGGCCGCCTGGATCGACGGGGCCGGCCGGTTCACCACCTTCTGGAAGGTGCTCTTCCCGCTGGTGGCCCCCGGGCTCGTCGCGACCAGCATCTTCTCGTTCATCACCGCGTGGAACGAGCTCATCATGTCGCTGTACCTGATCAGCGACCCGACGAAGTACACCATGCCCGTCGCCCTGCAGTACTTCTTCGGGCAGAAGGGCACCGACTGGGGCGCCATCATGGCCACCTCCACGATGATGACCATCCCCGTCGTCGTCTTCTTCGTTGTCGTGCAACGCCGCATGGTCACCGGCCTGGTCGCCGGGGCCGTAAAGGGCTGACATCCGCGATCCGTACGGCACGACCGTGCCGTACTCCACCCTGCCTGAGAACTGATGAGGAGCCATGAGTCAGAGTGATCGGGGGCTGCGCCGTCTCGCGGCCGGCACACTGCTCGCCGCCTTCCAGGGCACCACGGCGCCCGCGTGGGTGCTGCGCGAGCTGGAGCACGGTCTGGGCGGTGTCACACTCTTCGGCTTCAACGTCGCCGAGCCCGCCCAGGTGCGCGAGCTGACCACCGCGCTGCGCGCCGCCGGTGAGCCCGTCATCTCGCTCGACGAGGAGGGCGGCGACGTGACGCGGCTGGCGTACCACGTCGGCAGCCCGTACCCGGGGAACGCGGCGCTCGGCGCGGTGGACGACGTCGAGCTGACCCGCCGCGTGCACATGGCGATCGCCGCCGAGCTGGCCGCCTGCGGCGTCAACCTCAACATGGCGCCGAGCGCCGACGTCAACACCGAGGCCGACAACCCGGTGATCGGCACCAGATCGTTCGGCACGGACGCGGAGCTGGTCGCCAGGCACACGGTGGCGGCCGTACGCGGCCTGCAGGCGGGCGGCGTGGCCGCCTGCGTCAAGCACTTCCCCGGCCACGGCGCCACCCGGGTGGACTCGCACCTCGCGGTGCCCGTCGTGGACGTCGGCCTGGACGTGCTGCGGGCGCGGGAACTCGCCCCCTTCCGCGCGGCGATCGGCGCGGGGGCGAAGTCGGTGATGACCGCGCACGTGGCGGTGCCCGCGGTGACGGGCGACGCCCCCGCCACGCTGTCCGGGGCCGCGCTGACCGGGCTCCTGAGGGGCGAGCTCGGGTACGACGGCGTGGTCGTCACCGACGCGCTCGACATGCACGCCATCACCAAGAGCGTGGGCCTGGCCGGGGGCGCCGTGCTGACGCTGGCGGCCGGCGCCGACCTGCTGTGCCTCGGCCCGCTGCCCACGTACGACGACATCCAGGCGATCGTCGAGGGGATCGTCACCGCCGTACGCGAGGGCCGCCTGCCGCTGGAGCGCCTGGAGGAGGCCGCGGAGCGGGTGGCGGCGCTGCGTGCCTGGTTCGGCGCGCCGCACGAGCCGACGGCCGAGCAGAACGGCGTCGGCCTGCACGCCGCCCGCCGAGCCGTACGCCTGACCGGCGCCCCGGAACCCCTGGTCGAGCCCCTGGTGATCGAGGTCGACACTCCGCCGACGATCGCCGTGGGCGACGTGCCGTGGGGCGTGGGCCCGTGGCTGCCCGACGCGGAGATCGTCAGGGTCGGCCCCGAGGCGGCGGACGTCCCCGTGCTGCTGGCCAAGGCCGCGAACCGGTCGCTGGTCGTCGTCGTCAAGGACGCGCACCGCCACCAGGCCAGCCAGGACCTGGTCTCCGCGCTGGTGGCGGCCCGCCGCGACACGACGGTCATCGAGATGGGGCTGCCCGTGTGGCGGCCCGGCAGCGGCGCCTACATCGCGACGTACGGGGCCGGCAGGCCCAACGCCCAGGCCGCCGTCGAGCTGCTCGGCGCACGCTGACGGCCCGCGCCGCAAGGCCGGCTCTCAGGACGCCAGCAGCGCCTCGCGGGCCTCGTCGAGTGCGGCCAGCACGGCGCCGCGCAGCACCGGGTTCTGGCCGGTCACCGCCGTGGTGACGACCTGGGGGCGCACGGGGCAGATGCGGGCCACCGCCTCCTCCACCCGGGACGTGAGCGCGGCGCCGCCCGCGCCGACCTCCCCGGCCAGCACCACCAGGCCGGGGTCGAGGATCACGCACACGGCGGCCACGCCCAGGGCGAGCCGGTCGGCGATCTCGGAGAGCAGCGGCTCGCCCTCGGCGCCCGCCGCCACGGCGACCCGGACGCACTCGCCGGCGCTGCCGGCCGCGAAACCGTGGCCGCGGGCCAGCTCGGTCACCGTCTCGGCGCTGACCAGCGACTGCAGGCCGCCCGCCAGCGACGGCAGGCGCCCCGGCATGGTGCGGATGTCCTCGGGCAGCGGCACGCCGGGCACCGGCAGGTAGCCGATCTCGCCCGCGCTGCCCGAACGCCCCCTGTGCAGCTTGCCGCCGAGCATGACGGCCAGGCCCAGGCCGCGGCTCGCCCACAGCAGCACGAAGTCGTCGACCCCCTTGGCCGCGCCGTCGGCGCGCTCGGCGATGGCGGCGAGGTTGACGTCGTTCTCGATGGTCACCTCGCGCCGCAGGTCGCGGACGAGCGCGTCGTGGATGCCCTCGTGCCAGCCCGGCAGGTCGAACGCGAAGCGCACGTCGCCGCTGCGCGGGTCGACCACGCCGGGGGTGCCGATCACGACGCCGCGCAGCCTGGCCAGGCTGACCTTGGCGCTGCGGCAGGCCTTGGCGATCGCGTCGTGCACCACGGAGACCGGGTCGTCGTGACCTCGGGGATCGACGGTGACCTCGGCGACGGTGTGGCCGTGGATGTCGGCGACCACGGCCGAGATCAGCTCGGGCCCGACCTCCAGGCCGGCGACGTACGCGCTGGAGGGGATCACGGAGTAGAGGGCGGCGTTGGGGCCGCGCCCGCCGGCCTGGGTGCCGACCACCTCGACCAGGCCGCGCTCCTCCAACCTGGCCAGCGTCTGCGAGGCCGTGACCTTGGACAGGCCGGTCAGGTCGCCGATCTGCCCACGCGTCATGGGACCGGTGGCCAGCAGCAACTCCAGCGCGGCCCGGTCGTTGATCTCCCTCAGCAGCCTGGGCACACCAGGGCGTCGCTCCACGCGGAAATCCCACCCGTCAATCGAAAAGGTTGTTAGAAGTTTAGCGCCGGGCACCCGTTCTGACGGCCTTGCGACCTACCAGTGTTGACCAGGAGGGATAATCAGGAACATGCGCCTTTCCGCTCGTGTCGACTACGCCCTCCGTGCCGCCGCCGAACTCGCCGCAGCCGGTGCCGGCCCGACTACTGTGGGCGAGCTCGCCAAAGAGCAGGACATGCCCCCCAAATATCTGGAGAACATCCTGCTGCAGATGCGCCGCGCCGGGCTGGTGCGCGGGCAGCGAGGGCCGGAGGGCGGCTATGTGCTGGCCCGCTCCGCCGCCGAGATCTCCCTGGCCGATGTGATCAGGGCGGTGGACGGGCCGCTCGCCAACGTCCGCGGTGAGCGGCCCGAGCACGTCGGCTACCGCGGGCCCGCGGAGTCGCTGCAGCAGGTGTGGATCGCGCTGCGGGCCACCGAGCGCTCCATCCTGGAGGAGGTCACGCTGGAGCAGGTCGCCTCCGGCGCGCTGCCCGAGCGCATCCGCCTGCTCGCCTCCGACCCCGCCGCCTGGGGCTGACCGCCTTCTCGCCCGCCCGCCACCCGTCAGGCGCGCAGCCTGGCCGCCGTCCAGAAGAGGGCGAGCGCGACGAGTTCGGCCACGGCCGCGGCGGCGGGCAGCCAGCCGCTGCCGTGCGCGTCGAGCACGAGCCCGCCGAGCGCCCCGCCACCCGACACCCCGACATAGACGGCGCTGCTGTTGAGCGCGAGCGCCTGCGGCGCCGCCGGGCCCGCCATGGCGAGCAGCCGGGTCTGCGCGGGCGGCGGGATCCACCACGACACGGCCGCCCAGACCATGAGCAGCGGCAGGAGCGCGAGCAGCGCCATCGGCCGCAGGAGCCAGCAGGCGGTGAAGGCCGCCATCACCGCCGTGAACCCGGAGATCCCGATCATCAGCGCCCGGTCGGCACCCCACCGGTCGGCGGCGCGCCCGCCGAGCTGGCCGCCCACGAGCCCGGCCAGCCCGGCCAGGAAGAAGATCCAGCCGAGCTCGGTGGGCCCGGCCCCGGCCAGGTCCCGCAGGAACGGCGCGAGATACGTCATCAGCATCATGCTGCCCAGCACGATTGCCACGATCCCGAGCAGGCCGGCCAGCACCCGGGGCTGAGCGAGCGGGGCCAGCCGGCGCCCGATGGGCATGGCCTCGGCAGGCGGCGGCTCCGGCAGCGTGAGCCTGGTCGCCACCAGCGCGCCGAGCCCCAGCAACCCGCCGACCCCGAACGTGGCCGGCCAGCCGAACGCGCCTCCCACCCATGTGCCGATGGGCACGCCCAGCATGAGGGATCCGGTCAGACCGCCCATCACGAGTGCCAGGTAGCGTCCCTGCCGCCCTTCGGGCGCCATGGAGGTCGCGATGGCGTACGCCGCGGGCACGACGGCCGCCGCGGCGAGCGCCGCCAGCACCCGCAGGCCCATGAGCACGGCGTACGAGCCGGCGAACGCGGAGGCCCAGTTGGCGGCCACGAACAGCGTCAGGGCGCCGGTGATCAGCCCCCGCCTGGGCCAGGTGGCGCTCACCACGGACGCGACGGGCGCTCCCAGCGCGAACGCCAGCGAGAACACGGTGACCAGTTGCCCGCCCGCCGCCTCGCTGACGCCGAGGTCGGCGGAGATCGCCGGCAGCACGCCCGCGATCACGTAGTCGTCGGTGGCGAAGGCGAACGTGGTGAACGCCAGCGCGAGCAGCCACGCGGGCATGCCGGCACGCTGCCGCACGTCAACGGACATGGGTATCCCCTTGATTAAGGTAACACTTGTTTCCCAGATAGGGTAACAGTCGTCACCTCGATGACGTCAAAGGGATTCCCATGGCCAGGACCGCCGACCCGAACCGCCGCGCCGAACTGCTCGACCAGATCGTCGACTATCTGGCGGGTCACGGCCTCTCGACCCTGTCGATGCGACCGCTGGCCGAGCATCTGGGCAAGTCCACGCGCGTGCTGACGCACCACTTCGCCGACAAGGAGGAGCTCCTGTCGGCCACCATGGAGCGCCTGGACGAGCGGCACCGCGCCTGGCTGCGCTCGCTGCCCGGATGGACGGGCTCCGACAGCGTGGGCACGATCATCCGGCACACCTGGGACTGGCAGTCCTCGGAGGACAACCTGCCCATCGCCCGGCTCGTGCACGAGATCGAGGGCCTGGCGGCCGGTGGGCGCCTGCGCGGCCACGTACCCCGGCTGCTGGCGGACCGGTCGGAGTTCGTGGCGGGGCTGCTGCGCGAGCGGGGCGTGCCCCGGGCCGACGCGCTGCGCATCTCCACGCTGGCCAACTCGGCCTACACCGGGCTGCAGCTCGACCTGCTCACCACCGGTGATCGCGAGCGCGTCGAGGAGGCACTGGACCAGCTCTGCGCCCTGGTGGACGAGTGGGTCGCTACATACCGGTGAACCGGAGCACGACCTCCTCCAGTTCGGCGGGCCGCCGCCGCTCTCCCGCAACGTCGGGCCGTCGACGAACTCGCTGACGACGTACGCCCGGTCGTCCAGCAATCCCGTGGACAGGACCTGAGCGGTGCTGACCGCAGAGAGCCCGAGCAGGGGGCTCCATCCCGTGCAGGAAGGGTGCGGGCATCCAGCTCCGGCGGCAGCAAGCCGGATGACCACGGCCTAGCCGCCGGGCGCGCGCCCTGTGTAGACGCCGGAGCCCAGCCGCCCGGTCCCCCGGTGACCGGCCACCTCGACAGGGTCGTCGTCGCGTGAACCTGAGATTTGTGACATGCCGCAGTTGCCTCCCGCCACGTCCGGCCCCCGATCTCATTATGGGGGCGGAGGGGATGGAACGGGCGCTTCCTAGACTGGAAGCATGCCCGAAGGAGACGCCGTCCACCGTACGGCCGGCCGCCTGCGCGGCGCCCTGGACGGGCGCGTGCTCACCAGGTCGGACTTCCGTGTGCCCAGGCACGCCACCGCCGACCTGACCGGGCGCGCTGTCGTCACCACAGTGTCACGGGGCAAGCACCTCCTGACCCGTGTGGAGGGCGACCTGACCGTGCACACCCACCTGCGGATGGACGGGAGCTGGCTGGTGACGCCCGCCGGACGGCGTACACCGCCCGGCGACCTGGTCAGGCTGATCCTCGCCAACGAGCGCTGGCAGGCGGTGGGGCGCAGGCTCGGCATGGTGGATCTCGTCAGGACGGATGAGGAGGCACGGCTGGTCGGGCACCTCGGCCCGGACCTGCTGGGGCCGGACTGGGATCCGGATGAGGCCGCGCGGAGACTGAGATCGGCGCCCGGCCGGCCCATCGGGGAGGCGCTGCTCGATCAGCGCAACCTGGCCGGGATCGGCACGATCTATCGAGCCGAAACCCTGTTTCTGCGCGGGATCTGGCCGTGGCGGACAGTCGGAGAGGTCGAGGATCTGGAAGGGCTCGTGTCACTGGCGCAGCGCATCATGGCCGCCAACGCACATCATCAAGCGCCTGCGGGCACGGTGACCACAGGTGATCGCCGCCCGGCGAACCGGACGTGGGTCTACGGCAGGGCGGGGATGCCCTGTCGCCGATGCGGCACCCGCATCAGCCGCGGGGAAATAGGGGCTGGCCCACAGGAACGGCTGATCCTGTGGTGTGCCGGCTGCCAGCCGCGTTAGGCGGCCACCATGTCCTTGACTTCGGGGAACACGGATTCGGGGATCGACCCGGGGACCGACTCCGACAGGGGCAGACGCTCGTGCTCGGGCACGTCGGCAAGCACGGGGGCAGCCTGGAGCTCCGCCAGCGCGAACTGATCGGAAACTTCACGCAAAACCTGCGAAAGGGGCACGCCGAGTGCGCCGCAGATGGATGCGAGCAGCTCGGACGAGGCTTCCTTCTGCCCGCGCTCCACCTCGGACAAGTAGCCGAGCGAAACACGTGCGAGGGTGGACACCTCGCGCAGCGTGCGTCCCTGCCGCACCCGCAACCGCCTCAGCACGTCGCCGAGCAGCTGACGCAGCAGAATCATCTGTCGCTCCCTCCCCGGCGCGGATGTCTTCACCACGCCCCGCGCGATCGGTTCGTGCCGCACATTGGACTTCTTCGCTTCGTACATACTCCTCGCCGTCATCACTGGGCGCGGCCGGCCAGGGACCGCCGCTCGTGGCGCGTCGCTAGACTCATCAGGCCCGCCTGCCGGGCGCTCGGTGCTTGCAGTTGGCTCACGGACCTCACTCACAGCTCCACCGTACCCGTATCCACCGACACAGCGTCAGACCGTGCGTCGGATGTTCGCTCGGGACGTAACACAGTAATCACCCGGAATGTTCCCCTATGTTCGCCTTCAGCACACCTGCCAGGAGATCAACCGCCTCGTCCACCGTCTCTACCCTGATACGTTCGCGTGACCCTCGCAGGCTCAACGTCCGGGCCGAAATCTGCCCGGACGGCCCGCAGACGGCCGCGTGGACGGTGCCGACGGGCCGTCCGTCCTGGGGCTCCGGCCCCGCCACCCCTGTCACCGCGAGCCCGTACGTGGCCCCGCACACCCGGGCGACCCCCGCCGCCATGGCCGCGGCCACATCGGGATGCACCGCGCCCTCGCGGCGCAGCAGCTCGCCGGGCACGCCCAGCAAATCCCGCTTGAGGTCGGTCGCGTAGGAGATCACCCCGCCTACGAACGCCTGGGAGGCCCCGGAGACGGACGTGATGCTCGCCCCGATGAGCCCGCCCGTCAGCGACTCGGCCACCGCGACCGTCGCGTCCTGGGCCACCAGCAACCGCAACACTCCGGCGACGTCCGCCATCGATCGATCACTCCCCGCGCGCTCGCTTGGCGACCATGCGCAGCCGGATCGCCCTGGCGACATAGTCGACCCCCGTGCCGACCGTGACGGCCACCGCCGCGCCCATCACCACCCACCGGACGGGACCGGGCACGAACGGCAGCAGATAGAGCACGATGGCGGCGATCTGGAGCACGGTCTTGACCTTGCCACCGTAGCTGGCCGGGATGACGGCGTGCCGCAGCAGCACGAACCTGAGCGCCGTGATGCCCAGCTCTCTGCCGAGGATCACGACCGTGACCCACCACGGCAGCTCGCCCAGGATCGACAGGCACACCAGGGCCGCGCCGGTGAGCGCCTTGTCGGCGATCGGATCGGCGATCTTGCCGAAGTCGGTGACGAGGCCGTAGCGCCGGGCCAGCTCGCCGTCGAGGTGATCGGTGATCGAGGCCACCGCGAAGACCGCCAGCGCGGCGATCCGCCAGCCCGTGCCCGGCACGAACAGGCAGACGACAAAGAAGGGGACGAGCACCAACCGGAGGACCGTGAGGACGTTGGCGATGTTCCACGGGCTTACCACACGGCGCTCGTCCCTTTTCATGGACCGGCCTTGATGCGCGCGATCAGATCGACCCCCTCGGCGTCGACCACGACCGCGCGCACGATCTCTCCCTGGACCAGGCCGATGCCCTGCACCGTGACCGAGCCGTCGACCTCGGGGCCCTGGTGGGCGGCCCGGCCCTCGTAGCCGCCGTCACCCAGGTCGTCGTCGATCAGCACGTCGACCTCTGTGCCGATGCGCTCCTCCGCGCGTTGCGCGGTCAGCTCCTCGGCCAGCTCGGTGAGCGCCCGCACCCGCTCGTCGACGACCTCCTGAGGGAGCTTGCCCGGCAGCTCGGCCGCCTCGGTGCCGTCTTCGTCGGAATAGCCGAACACGCCGATCACGTCGAGCCTCGCGGCCTCGAGGAAGGCGACCAGCTCGCCGAACTCCTCCTCGGTCTCGCCGGGGAAGCCCACGATGAAGTTGGAGCGCACGCCCGCCTCAGGGGCGCGCTCGCGGATGCTCTCCAGCAGCCCGAGGAAACGCTGAGGGTCGCCGAAGCGGCGCATCCGGCGCAGGACGGAGCCGCTGGCGTGCTGGAAGGACAGATCGAAGTAGGCGGCGACGCCCTCGGTGCCGGTGATCACGTCGATCAGGCCGGGACGGAGCTCGGCCGGCTGCAGATAGCTGACCCGCACCCGCTCGACGCCCTCGACGGCCGCGAGCTCGGGCAGCAGCTTCTCCAGCGCCCGCAGGTCGCCCAGATCCTTGCCGTAGGACGTGGAGTTCTCGCTGACCAGGACGAGCTCGCGCACGCCCCGGTGGGCCAGCCAGTCGGCCTCGGCCAGCAGGTCCTCCGGCCTGCGCGAGACGTAGGAGCCGCGGAAGGCGGGGATGGCGCAGAACGTGCAGCGCCGGTCGCAGCCCGAGGCCAGCTTGAGCGAGGCGACCGGGCTCTCGTCGAGCCGCCTGCGCAGCACGCGCGGGCCGCTCGCGGGCGCCAGCCCTTCGGGCAGGTCGCCGTGGCCGGGGATGTTGGGCCTGGGCGCGCTGGCACGGTCCACCGGCGAGATGGGCAGCAGGGTGCGGCGGTCACGCGGTGTGTGCGGCTTGAGCGGCCGGCCGGCGACCACGTCGTCGAGGCGGCCGCCGATCTCGGCGTAGTCGTCGAAAGAGATCACCGCACTGGCCTCGGGCAGCGCGTCGGCCAGCTCGTTGCCGTAGCGCTCGGCCATGCAGCCCGCCGCCACCACCTTCGCGCCGGAGTCGGCGGCGGCCAGCAGCGTGTCGATGGAGTCTTTCTTGGCCGACTCGATGAAGCCACAAGTGTTGACGACGACGACATCGGGGTCGTCGTCGCCCAGCTGCCAACCGGCAGCCTCGAGTCGCGCGGCCAGCTCCTCGGAGTCGACCTCGTTGCGCGCGCAGCCCAGAGTGATCAGCGATGCGGTTCGGCGGGATGACATGGTGAACACTACGGTATCGGGAGTTGGCCACCACCCGATGCACTGGCTCCCTCAGTGACCGCCGCGCGACTACCGCGCCTGCGTCTTCGGCGGGCCGAACGAACGCCGCACCGACTCCCCCGCCTCGCCGAGCGACGTCACCTTCTTGCCGTTGACCTGCACCGACACGGCTCCCGCGTCGGCGATCAGCACATTGACCTTGCCCTCGGCCCGCCAGGTCGACGTCTTTCCCGCTTTGAGCGTCCCCGCGAAGAGCTTGCGGCCCTCGGCGTCGCGCACGTTCACGTACGACGACCGATTCGCCTTGATCCGGAGCGTCACCATGCCCTTCTTGGCGGCCCTGGGGCGCGGCGTCTCGGTGATGGGCGTGTTGGGCGGCACGCTGGGCTTGGCCGACGCCGCGCGTACGTCCGCCGTGCGGACCTGGTCGCTGGCGCCCCCCAGCACCCGCATCATGCCGAACACCATCACGATCGCCAGCGCCACCCCCAGCGCCGCCGTCCAGTTGGGACCCCGCCGCTCGGGTACGTTGATCTTGCGGTCGGCCTGGAACACGGCCGAGGCGGCCACCGGCTCCGGTGCGCCGCCGTGCTGCTGGTCGAAAAGGTGCACGGTGGACTCGGGATCGAGCCCCACGGCGCGGGCCACGGCCCTGATGTGCCCTCTGGCGTAGAAGTCACCGCCGCACTGGCCGTAGTCATCCTGCTCCATGCGATGGATGATCGTCTCGCGAATATTGGTGGCCGCGCTGACCTGCGCGACCGTCAAACCGGCCGACTGCCTGGCCGCAGTCAGCACGGCCCCGATGCTCTGATCCTGCACAGCGAACGCCTCCCCATGGCGCCTGGACTAACCACCACGACGTTGCGTAGTGGTTCATATTCAACCAGTTATCGCTGGGCATGCACGCATTGGGGTCATTCGCCACGCAGGTCAGCTAGCAATCCCGGCAGATCATCCGGTTTCACCAGCACTTCGCGAGCCTTGGATCCTTCGCTGGGGCCGACCACGTTGCGGCTTTCGAGCAGGTCCATCAGCCGGCCGGCCTTGGCGAACCCGACGCGCAGTTTGCGCTGCAACATCGATGTCGAGCCGAACTGGGTGGTCACGATCAGCTCGGCCGCCTGGATCAGCAGGTCGAGGTCGTCGCCGATGTCCTCGTCGATCTCCCGCTTGACCGGCGCGGCGGCGACGTCGTCGCGGTATTCGGCCTGCATCTGCGCCTTGCAGTACGCGACGATCTCGGCGATCTCCTTCTCCGAGACGAACGCGTTCTGGATGCGGATCGGCTTGCTCGCGCCCATCGGCAGGAACAGCGCGTCACCCTGGCCGACCAGCTTGTCGGCGCCCGGCTGGTCGAGGATGACCCGCGAGTCGGTGAGGCTCGACACCGCGAAGGCCAGCCTGGACGGCACGTTGGCCTTGATGAGGCCGGTGACCACGTCGACCGACGGCCGCTGGGTGGCGATCACCAGGTGGATGCCCGCCGCGCGGGCGAGCTGGGTGATGCGCACGATCGAGTCCTCGACGTCGCGCGGGGCCACCATCATGAGGTCGGCCAGCTCGTCCACGATCACCAGCAGGTACGGGTACGGCTGGTAGACCCGCTCACTGCCGGGCGGCGGCTGCAGTTTGCCCGCCCGCACGGCCTTGTTGAACTCGTCGACGTGCCGGAACCCCGACGCGGCCAGGTCGTCGTAGCGGCGGTCCATCTCGCCGACCACCCATTCGAGGGCTTCTGCGGCCTTCTTCGGGTTGGTGATGATCGGTGTGATCAGGTGGGGGATGCCCTCGTAGACGCTGAGCTCGACCCGTTTGGGGTCGACCAGCACCATGCGCACCTCGTCGGGCGTGGCCCGCATCAGGACGCTCGTGATCAGCCCGTTGACGCAGACCGACTTACCGGCGCCGGTCGCGCCCGCGATGAGCAGGTGGGGCATCTTGGCGAGGTTGGCGACGATGGTGCGGCCCTCGACGTCCTTGCCCAGGCCGACGATCATCGGATGGTGGTCGGCCTGCGCGACCTGGGAGCGCAGCACGTCGCCCAGCGCCACCAGGTCCTTGTCGGCGTTCGGGATCTCAACCCCGATCGCCGACTTGCCGGGGATGGGAGACAAAATCCGGACGTCTGCCGACTTGACGGCGTACGCGATGTTCTTGGTGAGCGCCGTGACCTTCTCCACCTTGACCGCGGGCCCCAGCTCGATCTCGTAGCGGGTCACGGTCGGTCCCCGGGTGAACCCGATGACCTGCGCGTCGATGCCGAACTGCTCCAGCACGCTGGTCAGCGCGTTGACCACGGTCGTGTTGGCCTTGGTCTGCGGCTTCGGCGGCGTGCCCGGCTTGAGGTGCTGCAGGTCGGGCAGGCTGTACGGCCCCGCCTGCGGTGACAGCACGAGCTGCTCCACCTTGCGCGGCGCCGGCGTCGGCTCGGGAGGCTCGGGCTTGCGCTCCAGGTCGGGAGCGGGCGCCGCCTCCTCGTCCGTCAGACCCGGCACGATCTCCGGGGAGTGGTCGGTGCGCTTGTCCTTCTCGGCCAGCACGGGCGTGTCGTACGGCTTGACGAGGTCGCCGCCCTCGCCGTCCTCCGCCTTCTTCGACCTGGCCCGCTTCTTGGACGGCGCCTTCGGCGTGGAGCCGTTGGGCTCGGCCTCGGCGTGCCGATCGAACAACAGATGCTTGAGCTCGGCCAGCCGCTCGGGAACCCGGTGGACGGGGGTGGCGGTGATCACCAGCACGCCGAACCCCGACAGGATCAGCAGCAGCGGGATCGTGATCCACGGCGGCAGGATGCTCATCGGCGGCGCCGACACGATGAACCCGATCATCCCCCCGGCCTGCGACACCTTGTCCATGCCCTGGCCCTCGCCCGCCGGATAGGGGGTGCCGTTGGCCACGTGGATGACGCCGAGCACGCCGATCGACAGGGCGGTCCATCCGATCACCATGCGCCCGGTGTCGGCGTTCTGGTCAGGGTGGCGCAGGTAGCGCCAGGCCAGCAGGCCGAGCAGCAGCGGCAGCGCCCAGGCCAGCGACCCGAACACGCCGCGCGCGGTCGTGTTCACCACGCTGGAGACGGCGCCGTCGCTGTTGCGCCACGTCATGCTCGCGACCACGATGGCGGCCGCCAGCACCGCCAGCCCCACCCCGTCGCGCCGGTGCGCGGGGTCGAGCTCGCGGGCGTTCTTGCCCAGCGCGCGGGCCGTGCTGCCGACGCCGTTGGCGACCAGCATCCACAATCCGACGATCAGTTTGCCGATCATCGTGAAGACCCAGCTGATCGGGTCCTGGTGGGTCACGGAAGGCTTGCGGCCGGTGGCGGCTCCCTTGGCTCTGGACCGTCCCGGCGACGTGCCTCCGCGCTTCGCGGAGGTCGAGCGAGACGAGGTCGACCGCTTCGCCGGCCCCTTCGATGCGCTTTTCGGCGTACGGGTGGCCATGATGCCAAAGGTACGTCGGAGACACCGCGGAACGCGCGGAGGCTCGCCGGTGTCGTCGTATTCCGGCACCTTGAAGCCGGCGGAATCCCTCACTCCCATGGGGATCATCGACAACCGGAGGTGGCGAGGCCGCCGGTCTGCCACTCTGAGAGTGACCAAGGTGCCACATCGAGTGATGTTCTAGGACGCATAGTGGACACGACCCGGGTGTCGAGCACGGCCTTCGAGGGCACACCGCATGCTCCGGCCCACGCGCGCAAGTTCGTCCGCCAGGTCCTCGGCGAGTGGCGCCTGAGCCACCTCGCCGAGGACGCCGTGCTGCTGACCAGCGAGCTCGTCACCAACGCCGTCGTGCACGCGGGCACCGGGATCGAGCTGACCTGCCGCCTCGACGTGGACGACGGCCCGGCGAAGCTGGAGATCGAGGTCGACGACCATCTGCCCGCGCGGACGATCGACGAGTGCGGCGTCATGCCCGCCGTCACCTCCGGGTCCGAGGTACGGCCGTCGGGGCGTGGCCTCGCGCTCGCGGGCATGCTCGCCGACGCCTGGGGGGTCACCTACACGCGGACGGCCAAGCGGGTCTGGGTGCGGCTGGAGCTCGCGGACGGCGGCGACGGGCATGAGGCCGTGGCGGGCCCGCCGGCCACGGCCTCCGTCGACACCCTGCACGTGGGCGTGGTGGTCTCCGACGACGACGGGCTCGTGCGGTCGTGGAACTCCGAGGCGCAGCAGCTGCTCGGCTGGCCTCCTGAACAGGCGATCGGCCGCCCGCTGGCCGACCTGGTGGCCTGGCGGGCCCACGGCCCCTACGCGCTGTCGCTGACCGACACGCTCGGCCTGGGCCGCTGGCGCGGCGAGGCGCGCATGCGGCACGCCGACGGCAGACTGGTGCCCGTCTACGTCTCCCACCTGCGCACCAAGGGGCGCGCCCGGGAGCGCAGGTCGATCTGGATGGTGGTGGCCGGCGACCACCGCTACGTGCTGACGCCGCCGCCCGCGCCGCGCAGGGAGGCGGGCCGGCGCATCAAGGACCTGCTCGACCAGGACATGCCGTTGCCGGAGCTGCTCGACACGATCGCCAGGATCGTGCAGATGTCCAGCGGCGGCGACGCCGCGTACGTGCTGCTCCCCGCGGAAGGCGGCAACCGGTTCGGCGTGGCCGCGGGCGCGGGCGCGACGGCGGGGCTGGTGGGGATGCTGGCCACCGGCGTGTTCGGCGCGGAGCGCAAGACGCCCACGGTGATCGAGGACCTGCTGGCCGGTGACGTCGAGCTGGCCGAGCAGCTGCGCGCCCGTTCGCTGGCGTGCGCGCCGCTGCTCCTCGCGGGCGAGGTGACGGGCTACCTCGCGGTGACGGCGGAGCAGCCCGGCCGCTTCGACCAGGAGCTCACGGTGAGCCTGCAGCACATTGCCGACCAGGTGGCGGTGCAGGTGCAGCGCGAGCGGCTGGCCGAGCAGGACCGGGCGCACCGGGGCCGGCTGTCGTTTCTGGCCGAGGCGGGCGAGCTGCTGGCCGGCGTGCACGACGAGGAGCTGATCGCGGCGCTGACCGCGCAGCTCGTCGTGCCCAAGATCGCGACCTGGGCGGCCGTCTACCTGACCGACCTCGCGGGCATGACCAGGCTCGCCCACGTCTGGCACAGTGAGGAACACCACAACGCCGACCTGCGCAAGTCGCTGCCCGCGGTCTCCCGCGCCGCGCTCGACGAAGTGAGCTGGCCGTCCGGCCCCGAGGCGGTGCTGTCGTTCCCCCTGCTCACCCAGGGAAGGTCGCACGGCGCGCTGGTGATCGGCCGCACGGAGCCGACGCTGCCGCTGGAGGTGGCCGACCTGCTGGCCGACCTGTGCCGCCTGGTGGCGCTCAACCTCCACACCGCGATGCTCTACGCCCGGCAGGCGACCACGTCACGGGTGCTGCAGCGCAGCCTGCTGCCGATGCGCGTGGCGCCCATGCCCGGCCTGGAGTCCGCCGTCGTCTACGAGCCCGCCGAGGAGGGCGCGGACGTCGGCGGCGACTTCTACGACCTGTTCACGGTGGGCGACCACTGGTGTTTCGCGCTGGGCGACGTGTGCGGCAGCGGGCCTGAGGCGGCCGCGGTGACCGGGCTGGCCCGCCACGCCGTACGCCTGCTGGCCAAGGAGCACTACACGGTGGCCGACATCTTCGACCGGCTCAACCAGGCGCTGCTGGAGGAGGACGACGACGAGGGCAGGTTCCTCAGCCTGCTGTGCGGCGAGCTGACCCCGCTCCCGCAGGGCGGCGCCCTGTGCACGATCGCCTCGGCCGGGCATCCCCCGCCGCTGCTGCTGCGGGCGGACGGCCTGGTCGAGGCGGTGGCGACGCCGCAGCTGCTGCTGGGCATCGAGGCCGGCGCCAGGTTCTACGTCGAGACGTTCGAGCTCGCCCCCGAGGACGTGCTCCTGTGCGTGACCGACGGCGTGACCGAGCGGCGGGACGGCACCCGGCTGCTGGACGACGGCAACGGGCTGGCGGCGCTGCTGGCGCAGTGCCGAGGGCTGAGCGCCCACGCGGTCGCCGAACGGGTGCGGCACACGGTCGAGACGTTCGCCCCCGAGCCGTCGCAGGACGACGTGGCCCTGCTGGTGATCAAGGCCGCCGCCGCCCTGCGCCCGGTCAGATGAACCGGTAGGTGGTGGACGAGGTGCGGATCTCGCCCGGCCTGAGCACGGTGGAGGGGAACTGCGGCTGGTTGGGCGAGTCGGGGAAGTGCTGGGTCTCCAGGCACAACCCGGCGAACGGCCCGTACGGCGTCTCGACGCCGTCCAGCATGCTGCCGCTGTAGAACTGCACGCCGGGCTCGGTGGTGGTGACCTCCATGGTGAGCCCGCCCGCGCTCACCGTGATGTCCCCGTCGAGCACGAAGCAGTGGTCGTAGGCGCCGTCGTAACGCTTCCCCACGGCGTGCGGCTCGGTGAAGTCGAACGGCGTGCCCTTGACCGGCGCGAGCTCGCCCGTCGGGATCTTGCCCTCGTCGACCGGCAGGTAGTGTTCCGCCTCCATCCGGATGACGTGGTCGAGCACGTCGCCGCCGCCCTTGAGGTTGAAGTAGGAGTGGTTGGTCAGGTTGACCACGGTCGGCGCGTCGGTCTTGGCGGAGTAGTCGATCCGGAGGGCGTCCTCGGCCAGCGTGTACGTGACCGTGGTGGTCAGCGTGCCCGGATAGCCCTGGTCGCCGTCGGGGCTGGTCAGCGCGAGCATCACCGACGCGTCCGTGAGGCCGGCGATGGTCCACACCCTGTGGTCGAAGCCCTCGGTGCCGCCGTGCAGGCTGTGGGCGCCGTTGTTGATCGGCAGGTGGTATTCGACGCCGTCGAGGGTGAAGCGCCCGTTCGCGATGCGGTTGCCGTAGCGGCCGACGACGGCGCCGAAATAGCGGCTGCGGGTGAGGTAGTCCTCCAGCGTGTCCAGGCCGAGCACGACGTTCACCCCGGACACCTCCAGGGTGCGCACGATGGCGCCGTAGGTGAGCACCTCGGCGCGCAGGCGCCCCGATGACAACTCCACGCGTTCGACCTGCTCGCCTGACGGCAGCGTTCCGAAGTTCATGTTTGGGCCCTTCCCGTGGACTCGCGGACTATGAGGGCGGTGTCGAGGGTCACGGTCGCGCCCTCGCCCCCCGACTGGAGCAGCAGGTCGACGGCCATCCTCCCGGCGGCCGCCGCCGGCATGGCCACCGTGGTCAGCTTGGGCCTGTTGAGCCGTCCGGGCAGGATGTCGTCGAACCCGATCACACTTATCTGGTCTGGTACCCCTATCTCCATCGCCGACAGTCCCTCGATGAGGCCAAGCGCGACGAGATCGTTGTAGGCGAGCACCGCGCTCGCGCCGCAGGCGGCCACGTCGGCCGCCACGGCCAGGCCGCCGGCCTCCTTCGGCTGGTTGGGGCCGAAGAAGACCAGGTCGAGGCCGGGCGTCTCGGCGGCCACGCCCTGCATCTCGTTGCTGGTCCACGAGCCGATGGGGCCCGACACGAGCGCGATCCTGCGGTGGCCGAGCCCTGTCAGGTGCTCAAGCGCGTGCCTGGCGCCCTGGGCGACGTTCATGAGCACGGCGGGCATGCCCTTGATGCGCCGGTTCACCACCACGAACGGCACGTCCTCCGCCAGGCGTTCGATCATCCGGTTCGACAGCCGGGGGCTGCACAGCAGGACACCGTCCACCTGCTTGGTGAACGTCCTGATCAGCTCCTCCTCGACCCGCGGGTCCTCGTCGGTGTCGGCCACGAAAACGT
This sequence comes from Nonomuraea sp. K271, assembly GCF_009908215.1. Taxonomy (NCBI): domain Bacteria; kingdom Bacillati; phylum Actinomycetota; class Actinomycetes; order Streptosporangiales; family Streptosporangiaceae; genus Nonomuraea; species Nonomuraea sp. K271. Next base: position 52,233 of record NZ_JAAAHR010000004.1, read on the forward strand.
GGTAGTCGCGCCCTCTGGCCTGCGCCTGTGCGGCCTTGATGAGCGGCGGGAAGAACGGGTTGGCGATGTCGGCGACAATGAGGCCCATGTTGAACGTACGGCCGGTCGTCAGTGCCCTGGCCGCCCGGTTGGGCCGGTAGCCGAGGTCGTCGGCGGCGGCCAGCACGCGGGCCCGGGTGGCGGGGTTGACCAGGTGCGGCGCGGAGAAGGTGCGCGACACGGTGGACACGTGGACGCCGCAGGCGCGGGCCACGTCCTTGATCGTCGCCGCCATCGCCGTCCTCCCTTGCAAACGGTTGCCAGACTAAACCTTGACCTTCACGCCCTTGACCGTCAAGGTTCTTGCAACCGGTTGCTAGAGCGGTGCGGGGTTCACCAGGTGCCGCCGAGTTCGTTGAGCGTGAACACGCCGCCGGCCCGGTGGTGCAGCGGCTCCGACAGGTCGGGCTCGCCCTGCTCGGCGATGAGCGCGGCGGCCTGGGCCTCGGAGTCGTCGCGGGAGACGTACCCGATGGCTTTGGCCTCCTCCAGCGACCACCAGCGGCGGGTGTTGTCCGAGACGCCCCAGACCACGTGGTAGCCGGGCGCGGTCAGCCCGGCCTCGACGAGGCGGGTGAGGTCGTCGGGCGAGATCCAGGTGGCCAGCCCCCGCGTGTCGGCCGACGCCTCGTTGCAGGTGCCGAGCCTGATCACGGTGACGTTCATGCCGAACCGGTCGTGGTAGAGGCTTCCCAGCGCCTCCATGACGACCTTGCTCACGCCGTAGTAGCTGTCGGGCCGGGGAAAGGCGTAGTCGGGCAGGTCGGCGCCGCCGGGCGGCCTGGTGTGGAATCCCGCCGCGTGGTGGCTGCCCATGAGCACGAGGTGCTCGACACCCTCATGGCGTGCCGCCTCCATCAGCACGTGCATGCCCTCGATGTTGGCCCGTACGATGTCGGCCCAGGGCCGCTCCCTGCTCTGGCCGCCCAGGTGGAGCACCGCGTCCACGTCCTTCATGGCCTCGGCCACGGCGGCCGGGTCGGCGAGGTCGGCCTCCACCCATTCCTCACCGGGGCCCGGCTCGACGGCATGCAAGTCAGAGAGGCGCAGGATGCGTCCCTCGCGGGCGAGTCGCGAGCGGAGCAACGTGCCGACTTTTCCCGCGGCCCCTGTCATCAGAATGCGCATGTTCCTTGGTGTACACGATTCTGGCCGAAATTCACATCCTTGAATATTGACCGTGAACGGGATCAGTGATTACGGTCACAGGCACATATCCATGTGCACGACTCATGTCCACGTATGTGAACGGGAGGCGGTCTGATGTCACGACGTCTGCTCGGGACCGCGATCATCGCGTCCCTGGCCGTTACGCTGACAGGCTGCGGTTCCGGGGGATCAAGTTCAGAAGACAACAACAGCTTGGAGATCTGGATCAGGCAGCCGGCTGATTCCGATGCTGCCAAGACCGCACAGAAGCTCGCCGACGCATTTACCAAGGCCAGCGGCACTCCGTCGAAAGTCGTCGCGATATTCGACGACTTCGAGACCAAGCTCAACCAGCAGGCGGCGCAGAAGCAGCTTCCCGACATCGTCATCAACGACACCGCCCAGATCGGCGCCATGCAGTCGCAGGGCTGGCTCCAGGAAGTCGACAAAGCCTCCCTGGCCGGCAGCGACCAGGTGTCGGAGCTGGCGTGGAAAGCCGCCACGGCCAGTGACGGCAAGACCTACGCGGCTCCGTTCTCCGCCCAGGCGTTCGCCCTGTTCATCCGTAAGGACTGGCGGGAGAAGGTCGACATGGAACCGCCCGAGACATGGGAGGATCTGGCGAAACTCGCCACCGCCTTCACCGAGAAGGACCCCGACGGCAACGGCAAGAAGGACACCAGCGGCTTCGTCATCCCCGCCGGCACCAAGCGCGGCTACGCCTCGTGGTACGCCTCCTCGCTGATCTACGCCAACGGCGGCGACTTCGTCAAGGCCAACGGCCCCGGCACGTTCACCGCCACGATGAACGACCCCAAGACCGTCGAAGCCGTCCAGTACCTTCAGGACCAGTTCTGCACGACCAAGACCGTCAACCCCGGCGCGGTCAGCAACGACACGACCGTCACGCACGAGGTCTTCGAGAAGGGGCAGGGCGGCATCTACCTGACCGGCCCGTACGTGCTGTCCAGGTTCGTCAACGGCATCGGCACCGACAAGCTCGAGGTCATCCCGGTGCCCAAGGGCCCCTCCGGCGGCCCCGGCACCCTCGGCGAGGGCGAGAACGTCTACCTCATGGCCGGCTCCGAGAACCAGGAGGCGCAGAAGAAGTTCGCCGAGTTCGCCATCTCCGCCGAAGGCCAGCGGATCGGCATGGACAAGGACAACAGCGGCCCCATCGTCCGGCTCCCCGTCAACACCCAGGTCGACATGGCCAGCGAGCGCCAGGACCCGCGGTGGAAGGTGTTCCAGGAGTCGTACGAGCACGCCGTCTACGCCCCGCCGGTGACCAACTGGGCGCCGATCCGCCAGGACTCCGCCGACTCGATCAACGCCGTCTGGGCCGACTGCTCCGCCGACGTCAAGGCCAAGATGGAGGAGCTGAACACCAAGCTCACTCAGGAACTGCAGAGCCAGCAAGCGTCATGACGTCCACACTCACGCCGGCGCGGAGCTCGGCGGCGCCCCCTCACCGCCGCACCAGATCGGTGCGGTGGCGGGGGCCCGTCGTCGCGTGGTTGTTTCTGGCGCCCGCTCTGGTGCTCTTCCTGTACTTCAAGTTCATCCCGATGTTCGTGGGCCTGTGGAAGAGCCTGTTCAAGGTCCAGACGTTCCTCGGTGACGAATGGGTCGGCCTGCAGAACTACCAGACGATCATCTCGGACGACGAGTTCGCCTCGGCCATCTGGCACAGCGTCGTGCTGGCGCTCGGCACCACGGTCGGCTCCATCGTGCTGGGTCTCGGTCTCGCGCTGCTCATCGAGGGGCCGGCGCGATACCTGTGGTTCGTCAGGACGGCCGCCTTCCTGCCGGTCGTCACCACGATGGCGGCCGTGGCCGAGGTCTGGCGGATCATGTTCCACCCGGCCGACAGCGGCATGCTCAACATCATCATCGGCTGGGCGGGCATCGGCCCGCAGCCGTGGCTGGCCAGCGAGGACTCCTCGTTGTGGTCGATCATGATCATGAGCATCTGGCGCGGCACGCCGTACGACATGATGATCTTCCTGGCCGGGCTCGTCGGCGTTAACCGCACCCTCTACGAGGCGGCGGCCGTGGACGGGGCCACCACCTGGAGGCGGCTGCGGCACATCACGCTGCCGGCGCTGCGGCCTGTGTTCTGGATCCTGTTCACGCTGGCGGCCATCCGCGGGCTGCGGGTCTTCGTCGAGGTGTACGTGCTCACCAACGGCGGCCCGAACGGCTCCTCCGAGGTGCTCATGACCCTGATCTACAAGCTCGGCTTCCAGAAGAACGAGCTGGGCGTCGCCTCGGCGGGCGGGATCGTGTTGTTCGCCGCCACGCTGGCGCTCACGGTGGTCGTGCAGATGTTGCGCAGGAGGCAGACGACATGAGGTTCGACAGCGCTCTGGGCCTGGAGTCGCGCAAGGGTCCGCTGGCCATCGCCGGAAAGACCCTGATTTATGGCCTTATGGTGGTGGTTTTCACCGGGCCGCTGGTCGCGCTGCTCATGAGCTCGTTCAGCAAGACCCTCGACCCGACGTCCTTCTCCCTGTGGCCCGACGAGTTCACCCTGGACAACTTCGTCCAGGCCGGGGAGAAGAACGTCTATCTCTACCTGCTCAACTCGTTCGTGGTCGTGGGCTTCGGGCTGCTGCTGCAGATGCTGGTCAGCGTCTTCGCCGCCTACGCCCTGGCGCGCAAGAAGTTTCGCGGCATGACGTTCGTGATGCTGCTCATGCTCGCCACGATGATGCTCCCCGAGGAGATCATCGCGATTCCCCTCTCGCTCGTCCTGGCCGACATGCCGCTGCTGAACCTCAACCTCATCGGCACCTACGCGGGCATGATCCTGCCCGTCGGCGCCTGGGGCTTCTCCATTCTCGTGATGACGGAGTTCATGAAGGAGGTGCCGGTCGAGCTGGAGGAGGCCGCGCGCATCGACGGTGCGGGCGAGCTGCGCATCTTCGCCACGATCATCGTGCCGCTGTGCCGCCCCGCGCTCGGCGTGATCGGCGTCTTCGGCTTCACCATGATCTGGGACCAGTATCTGCTGCCGCTGATCGTCGCACCGGCGTCCGACATGTGGACACTGCCCATCGCGCTGCGCTCGCTCCGCTCCGACGAGGAAGTGGGGATCGGCGTGCTGCTCGCCGCCTCGCTGCTGGCGCTGCTCCCCTCGATCATCGCGTTCCTGGCCTTCCAGCGGCAGTTCATGCGCGGCCTGACAAGCGGCGCGGTCAAGGGTTAGGCGTCCACGTATATGGACGGTATCCCATATCCTGGATGTCTTCAGCCGCCGAAGGATACGAGATGGGATGAGTATGGAGCCCCAGCTGGTCAAGTCCGCCGAGCGGACGGTACGCATCCTCGAAGCCCTGGCCGACTCGCACCACAGCATGACACTGTCGGAGCTCCAGCAGCGCACCGGATTCCCCCGAAGCAGCCTGCACGCTCTCATGCGGACCTTGGTCGAGCTCAACTGGGTGGAGACCGACACGGCCAGGTCGGCCTTCGGGATCGGGCCGCACGCGCTGCTGACCGGCACCGCGTACCTCGACAAGGACCCCGCGCTCCCCTTCGCGCAGGAGACGCTGGAGGACCTCCGGGACGAGATCGGGCAGACCGTGCACTTCGCCCGGCGAGACGGCGCGCACGTGCTCTACCTGGCGACCAGGGAGTCGCGCGACGCCGATCACGTGATCCCCCGGGTGGGGCGGCGGCTGCCCGCGCACGTCACGGCTCTCGGTCAGGTGCTGCTCGCCCAGCTCACCGACGACGAGGTCATGACGCTCGTGCCGGAGCCGCTGGTCGGGCTGACCCCCCACACGATCACCGACATGACCAAACTGACCGGCGAGCTCGACCAGGTCCGCACGCGGGGCTGGTCGTACGAACGCGAGCAGGGCACACCCGGTGTGGCCTGCGTGGCCGTAGCGGTCGACTACCGCATCCCGGCCACCGACGCGATCAGCTGCTCCATGCCCGCCGAACTCGGGCCCGCCGACGTCGAGCGGATCACCGAAGCGGTGATCCGGCACACCCGCAAGCTGGCTGCCACTCTCCGCAGGGAGGGCATCCGCTAGAAAGGACTGTTGATGCGGCTAGATGGTGTTCTCTTCTTTCCCGTCACCCCCTTCGGCGCCGACGGCGGCCTCGCCGAACCCGCTCTGGCCGGGCACATCGCCGACGGGGTCGCGGCCGGGGCGGGAGGAGTGTTCACCGCGTGCGGCACCGGCGAGTTCAGCGCCCTCGACCTCGACGAGTACACCAGGGTGCTGGCCGTTTCCGTCCAGGCCGCCGACGGGCGCGCGCCCGTCTTCGGCGGCGCGGGCGGCCCGCTGCCCGCCGCCAAGGCCATCGCCAGGGCGGCAGCCGCCCAAGGCGCCGACGGACTGCTGCTCATGCCTCCCTACCTGGTCACCGGCCCCTCCAGCGGCCTCGTCCAGTACGTCCGCGAGGTCGCGGCGGCCGGCGGCCTGCCCATGATCATCTACCAGCGCGGCACCGCGCGCTTCACCCCCAAGGCCGTCGCCGAACTGGCCAAGGTGCCGAACGTGATCGGCTTCAAGGACGGCCTCGGCGACTTCGACCTCCTGCAGCGGATCATCCTCACCGTGCGGAACTCCACGGACCAGCCCTTCACGTTCTTCAACGGGCTTCCCACCGCCGAACTGACCGTGCCCGCCTATCGAGGGCTCGGGGTGAACCTGTACTCGAGCGCCGTGTTCGCCTTCGCGCCCGAGATCTCGCTCGCCTTCTACAAGGCCGTGACGGGCGGGGACGAGGTGCTGGCGCAGCGGCTGCTCACCCACTTCTACCTGCCGCTGGTCGAACTGCGCGACCTCGTGCCCGGCTACGCGGTCTCGCTGGTCAAGGCAGGGGTGCGAATCCGAGGGCTGAAGGTCGGAGGCGTACGGCCGCCGCTGGTGGACCCCTCGCCCGAGCACATGCGGTCGCTGGAACGCCTCATCACCACCGGCCTGGAGATCGCCGGCGCCTGACCCCGTCCCCGGTCGAAAACCGGCGCCCGAGGTCGTGCGCGGGCGCCGCGCTGGCTCAGGGCGGACCCACCCCCTCACGTGATGGGCTCGGGGCAGGCGTACTCCCTCCCATACGTGAGGCGGTCCCATACGTGAGGCGGTCCCCCGACGGCGAGCGGACCCGCCCCACGTCCTCGTTCACCTCCCGATGCTCACACCTGCAGCCGCCTGCCGACGCGCACCCCGGCAGCTGTCCTGCCGGCACTCACACCTGGAGTCGGCCGTCCACCCGGCGTGGGACGGACAGCGGGTTGGCGTCCTTGAGCTCGTCCGGAAGCAGGGCCTCGGGCCAGTCCTGGTACGCCGTGGGCGCCAGCCACCGGTCGATCGCCGTCGCGCCGACGGACGTGGACGTCGAGGTCGACGAGGGCCACGGACCCCCGTGATGCATCGCCCAGCACACGGCCACCCCGGTCGGCCACCCGTTCCAGATGAGCCGGCCCGCCTTCTTGCCGAGCACCTCGGCGACGTCGCCCGCCTCGGAGGGGTCGGTGCTGTGCACGGTCGCGGTGAGCGACCCATCGAGCCGCTCGAGCACCGCCGGCAGATCGGAGATCTCCCGGTAGGTGACCACGATCGACGCCGGCCCGAAGCACTCCTCGGCGATGTGCGGGAGCTTCTCCGCGAAGGTGTCGAGATCGGTGGTGAACACCTTGGGCGTGACCGCCCAGTTGCCCTCACCGGGCTTGCCCTCGGCCAGCAGCCGCAGCTCGCCCAGCCGCCCGATCCCGCCGAGATAGCCGTCCCTGATGCGCTCGGCCAGCATGGAGCCGCCGCTGGTCCCCTCGACGGCCTCCACCAACGCCTGCCGCAGCTCGTCGTCGTCCGGCACGAACATGAGCCCGGGGTTCGTGCAGAACTGACCGACGCCCAGCGTCACCGACCCGGCGAACCCCGTGGCCACGTCCTTGGCGGGCGCTGACGGCAGCACGACCACGGGGTTGACGCTTCCCAGCTCGCCGTAGAACGGGATCGGCACCTCCCGCTCGTCGATCAGCTTCTGGATCGCCTTGCCCCCGGCCACCGAGCCGGTGAACCCGACCGCGACCACCTCGGGGTGCTTGACCAGGTCGACGCCCGCCTGCATGCCCTGCACCAGCCCCAGCAGGTCGGGGTCAGGCAGCGCCTCACGGACGATCTTCGCGACCCGCTCGGAGGTGTTCGGGTGACCGGGGTGCGCCTTGACGACCACCGGGCAGCCGGCGGCCAGCGCGGACGCGGTGTCGCCCCCGGCCACCGAGAACGCGAACGGGAAGTTGCTGGCCGAGAAGACGGCGACGACGCCCCGAAGCGCGTGCTTCATCCGGCGTACGTCGGGCCTGGGCGGCGTCAGGGACCCGTCGGCGTGGTCGATGACGGCCTCCAGGTAGGCGCCGTCCCTGATCACCTGGGCGAACAGCCGGAACTGCCCGGCCGCGCGGGCCACCTCGCCGCGCAGCCGTACCTCTCCGAGTGCGGTTTCCTGGTCGGCGAGCTGCCACAGCTCGTCGACGTGCGCGGTGAGCGCGTCGGAGACGGCTTCGAGCCCGCGCGCCCGTTCGTCCGCGGAGGCCGCCCGCCAGGCGGCGCCGGCGGTGGCCGCGGCGGAAACGGCCACGTCGACCCCGGCGCTGTCGGTCTCGGGCAGTGCGGCACCCACGGTCTGGCCTGTCCTGGGGTCGTGTCCGTAGATCATCGAATGGCCCTTCGGAGTCTTGACACTTCTTCAGCCTGATTCTTACAGTTGCGGCAACTTGTCCACAAATCTGGCTATTGTTCACATATCTGGACGGCGGTCGTAATGATCATCAGGCAGATCCGCACAACACCTGTTGCCTTCCGCGATCCGCCCCTTCTGAACGCCGCCGGAGTCCACGAGCCGTGGGCCCTCCGTACCATTGTCGAGGTCGTCACCGATGAAGGTCTGACCGGGTTGGGTGAGACCTACGGCGACTCCGGCCACCTCGGCAAGGTGCGCGAATGCGCGCAGGCCCTGATCGGCCTCGATGTGCACGACACCAACACGATGTACGCCCGGATCAGCGCGATCACCGGGCACACCGTCAGCGACCTGCACGGCCTGACGGGTGTCGCCACCAAGGAGAAGAGCGTCGACCGGATCTTCTCCCCCTTCGAGGTGGCGTGCCTGGACATCCGCGGCAAGGCCGCCGGAGTGCCGGTCGTGGATCTGCTCGGCGGCCGGGTCAGAGACGCCGTCCCCTACAGCGCGTACCTCTTCTACAAGTGGTCCGGCCACCCGGGCGAGGAACCGGACAGATTCGGCCCGGCACTGGACGAGGCGGGCGTCGTCGAGCAGGCCCGGCTGCTCATCAAGGAGTACGGCTTCGCCTCCATCAAGCTCAAAGGCGGCGTCTACCACCCGGACCAGGAGATCGCCGCCATCCACGCTCTGCACGAGGCGTTCCCCGGAGTGCCGCTCCGCCTGGACCCCAACGCCGCCTGGACGGTGGAGACCTCGATCCGCGTGGGCCGCGAACTCGAGGGCGCCCTCCAGTACCTCGAAGACCCCACTCCCGGCATCCCCGGCATGGCCGAGGTGGCCGCGGCCGTCCCCATGCCGCTCGCCACCAACATGTGCGTGGTCACCCCCGACCACCTCCCGCCCGCCATCGCCTCCCGCGCCATCGGCGTACTCCTGCTCGACCACCACTACTGGGGCGGCCTGGTCCGTTCCTCGCACATCGCCTCCCTCTGCGACACGTTCGGACTGGAACTGTCCATGCACTCCAACTCCCACCTAGGAATCAGCCTGGCCGCCATGACCCATCTGGCCGCCGCCACCCGGCGCCTCACCTTCGCCTGCGACACCCACACCCCCTGGCAGAACGGCCAGGACGTGGTCACTCCCGGCGCCCTCCGCTTCACCGCCGGCGCCGTCCCCCTGCCCGCAGGCCCGGGCCTGGGCGTCGAACTCGACCGTGACGCCCTGGCACGCATGAGCGAGCAGTACGAGAAATGCGGGATCCGCGCCCGCGACGACACGACGTACATGCAGCGCTTCGAGCCCGCCTTCTCCGCGAGGAGGCCGCGATGGTGAACGTCGCCTACGTCTACCCATGGGACGTCGTCGGCGACCCGTCGGCCCCCGAACGCTTCGCCGGCCTGGGCGTCGAAGCGGTCGCGCTGGCGGCCGTCTACCACTCCACCAGGGCCGCCACGCCGTACCACCCCGCACACCGCGTCCTGGACGTGCCCTACCCCGCCTTCTACCTCCCGATGCGGCCGTCATCGTGGTCCCGCCTCGTCCCCGCTTCCCCCACCTGGACTCCCGCGGACGCCTACCTCCAGGCCAGGGACGCCCTGAAGGCCGCCGGCCTGCACGTGTACGCCTGGACGGTGCTGACGCACAACTCACACCTGGGAACCGCCCACCCGGACCTGACCGTCCGCAACGCCTTCGGCGACCCCTACCCGTACGCCCTGTGTCCCGCGCACGAGGACGTCATCGAGTACTGCGAGCGCCTGGTCCAGGAGATCCTCACCGTCGGCGAACCCGACGGCCTGATCCTGGAAGCGTGCGGCCCGATGGGCTTCGGCCACCAGAGTGTCCACGAGAAGACCTCCGGGGCCGACTGGACCTCCACGGACACCGACCTGCTGTCCCTGTGCTTCTGCACCGCCTGCGCCGACCGCTACCCCCCGAACACCCGGGACCAGGTCCGCGCCGCCATCGACCGGACCTTTCCTGCCACGACCACCGCACACACACCCGGGCACCGCCTGTCTCCCTCGAACGCACCAAACCCGGGCATTTCAATCGGCGCACACACCACCAGCCGGACCGACCCACACAACACCAACTCAACCAACCCACGCAGCACCATTCGGACCGACCCACCCGGCACCAGCCCACAGCCCCGTGTCACCGTCACCATCGACGCCCCGCACGGAACCACCGACGCCCGGCACGGAACCACCGACGAGGCTCTCGGCCGGCTGGCCGACGAGGTGCGCGCCGTCCGCGTCGAACTGTCCACCGCCCTGCGCGAACGCCTGATCGCCGTCGCGAGGAGCGCCGCCCCCGACATCCCCATCACCCTGCATGCCAACCCGGACCCCTGGGCCGCCGGAGCCTTCGCCCCCCTGCCCTCGGGCGAGCCGGGAGCCGACGTGCTGGTCGCCAACTGCTGGGGCGACCCCGCCACGGACGCCGCCCGGCTCACTTGGCTCAAAGAGCTTTCCACTCCGGGTCAGCGCGTGGGCGCCTACGTCCTCGCCCTACCACCCCGCCCAGCCGACGCGGAAACACTGGCCGACCAGCTCAGGAGGTACGCCAAGGCAGGAGCGTCCGAGTTTCACCTCTACCACGCCGGCCTGGCCTCTCCGCAACGCTTGAAAGCCATGAGAGAAGCCTTGCGTCTCCATCGTTAGTCCCCTCGCTCGTGGGTGGCGTGTGTAGAACATTGGGGAAGCCGTGTGCGCGCTGCGGTGGACGGTGTGCAGCGCCACGCGAACCCCATGCCCACACTGCGATAGTCAAAATGCAGATGCCACGGAACCCTGTGCGCGCCCCTGTGGTAGACGGTGGCCAACAGGTCAAGGGCAGCGGGCGATGCCCTGTGACGAGCGGTGGATCAAATGATCAGCTCGCTCACGTCCTCTGCCCTACCCAGGACGTCACAGCGTTCCGGCAGAGAGGGTTCGCGCCTGCGCCACAACCCCCTCCCGGGCCGCCACCAGCGTATGAGCCAGACCAGGGAGTGTCCGAGCCGACAGCCGCCCGGCGGCAGATAAGTTTCCCTCTATGACTGAACCTTTTTCATCCCTGGTTTTAGGGCCTGCCGATCACAGCATGATCGCGGATCTCGCGTTCGCCTGTTGGCATAGAAAACCCCTGATAGACGGGTTGATCACCACAATCACGTCCGCCGAACCAGGGGCTTCACATGCTGTTCACCGTGCCGCCGTCGAGAAGGGTTCAGTGACGACGCCGCCACCAAGCCACCGCCCGATGGTGCCACTACCAGCGTCGGGCGCTCACACAGTCAAGTGAGCGCCCGGCGAATCGCTAATCCCAGCGCAGCTGGTACGCCCCCTTGGGTGTAGCATTCAATGCGCAGTAGTAGTCCCTGAAGGGAAATGCAACTTGGAAGACCCTCTCAACGGCCTCGCATTGCTTCAAGGTGGCGTAGTAACCCTGTACCCCACCAGCGCTAGCCGGAGCTGAGCTGACAAACAGTGTCATGAAGGTTGCTGCTACCAGCGTAGCTGCCGCCAAGGTTCGTCTCACGAAACATCCTCCTCCGAGGCCACGCAAATTTAGCTGCCACACCCTGCGCGGCGAATCCTTTATAGCGGGCAGTATTGATGTCCACGGCACCCGGCACCACGCTTATGGCCACCGGGGCTGAAGCATGTACCGCAGCTTAGAGGGCAGCGGTATAGGCGTGGTATGTCGCCGGTATGCGGGGTAGCCATCACCGAGACTTTCCAACCTGATCGCGCAGGTCAGCAGAGGCGGCGCCGGGACGGGTTGGCATGAGAAGAGGCTCCCGGTAAGACAGCAGTCGACCAAGTCCGGCCGGCCGACTCGTCTGGGCCTCACTTGCGATACCCGGCGCCACGAACGACCTGACCGCAGCACGCACCACCGGCCTGATCGACGCGGTGACCGCCGCAGGGGTGAAGACCTTCGCCGACAAGGGATATCAAGGCGCCGGCGGCAGCATCCGCACACCGTTCGAAGGCCATCGGCTGCGGCCGCCTCTGTCTCGCCATCAACGCTCGGTCAACCGCGCGCACGCTCGCATCTGCGCGTGCGGGGAATGCACCGTTGCCACCTTGAAGAACTGGAAGGTCCTGACCCGGTTGCGCTGCTGCCCGCACCGCGCCACCACGATCGTGCAGGCCATCCTCGTCTTGCAGTTCATCGAAGAAGGCGGCCACATCATGCTGTTTCCCCGGAACGCCTGGTGGACGGCCTCGTTCAACACCCCTCCCCACAAAAGCGAAAGCTATGTTGACGTCACCACCATCCCGGAGTGGAAAGACGGTGAGGTGACCATGCTGGACCTTGACCTGGACGTGATCCGTCTGCGTGACGGGCGGCTCATCCTCGGTGACGAGGATGAGTTCGCCGAGCACCAGGTGCTACTGAACTATCCATCCGATTTGATCTCGCATGCGGAGGCGACCGCGCGCTGGCTCCTCCATGCGGTACGCGAGAGAAAGGGGCCGTTGGGCGGCGCACACATTCAATGGCTGGTAATAAGCTGGTTTCAGCGACATGGGAAAATTAACGTTGGCGTATATCGTCGCTTGACCGCAAATCCCTGCAGTTCCCTGCTGCTCACTTCGCGAGCGTGGCGCTGCGGCACACCACCACACGTTCCATAACGGCTCCAGCTCCTGCTTCGCTGGATGTACGAAAGCACGCAATGACGATGTGAATCAGCCCGCCGCGGAAACCAGCCCACTCTCATATGCGGCGATGACGAGTTGCGCCCGATCACGCGCTTCCAACTTGGCCAGCAGCCGCGTGATGTGAGTCTTCACCGTGGCCAGACTCACCTGAAGATGCTCCGCGATTTCACCATTGGACAGCCCACGGGCGATCAGCGTAAGCACATCCCTCTCCCGGTCGGTAACCCCGTCCAGCCCTTTCACCGGTGGCGTCACCGGGGTGCGGGTGAACTCCTCAATCAGCCTTCGCGTCACCGTTGGCGCCAGCAATGCCTCCCCGCGCGCAACCACTCTGATGGCGGCGAGCAGATCCGCAGGGGGCGTGTCCTTGAGAAGGAACCCACTTGCTCCAGCCCGAAGCGCGTCGTAAACGTACGCGTCAAGATCGAACATCGTCACCACCAGCACCCGGGAAACATCCTTGATCCTGCGGGTGGCCTCGATGCCGTCCATCTCCGGCATGCGGACGTCCATCAACACCACATCGGGCCGCTCCTCCATGGCCACGGTGACCGCTTCGGCCCCCGTCGCGGCCTCCCCGACCACACCCAGGTCGGGCTCAGAGTCGACCAGCACCTTGAAACTTCCCCTGAGCAAAGCCTGATCGTCAGCCACGACCACCCGGATCACGGAGCCTCCTGATAGGGCAACTGGGCGAACACACGGAACCCGTTTCCATTCCTGCTTCCCGCTTCGAACGTGCCGCCGTACATCATGACCCGCTCCCGCATCCCGATCAGGCCGTGCCCGGTGCCGACGGAAGGCAACGTGCGTCTCCCCCGTCCATCATCCATCACTTCAATCCTTACGTCCTTGCCGTCGGCCACGACGGAGACCTGGCACCGGGCGGGCGCCGCGTGCTTGGCGACGTTGGTCAGCGCCTCCTGCACGATCCGGTAGACCGACAACCCCACCCCATCAGGCAGCCGGTCCCGTGGGTCGTGAGCATCGCCATCAGGCACCCGCCCACCAGAGCCGGGATCACCGATGCGAAGGCTCAACTCCACGTCAACCCCGGCCAGCCGCGCCTGCTCCGCGAGCTCATCGAGCCCTTCGATGCCCGGGGCGGGCACGAGGTCGGGCACGTTGGTGGACCTCAGCATGCCGAGCAGGTGCCGCATCTCGACCAGTGCGCTGCGGCTGGCTGTCTCGATCACCCGCAGAGCGTCGTGTGCCTCCTCCGGCCTGGTCGACATCACATGATTGGCCACGCCCGCCTTGACGGCGATCAATCCCACGCTGTGCGTGACCACGTCATGCAGCTCGCGCGCGATGCGCAGCCGTTCGTCGGTCACCGCTTGCGACGCCAGCCGCTCGGCCTCGCGCGCCGCATAATGCCTGCGCTCGTGCACGGCACGGCCGATCGTCCATGAGCCGCCCAGGGCCGCGATCCCCATGAGCGGCTTGTCGAAGTGGACCAGCCAGTCGGGAGCACTCTCCTGTGGCGCACCCGCCAGGGTCAACCCCAGCAACGTGACCAGGCTCAATCCTCCGATGGCGGACGAAGGGACCAAGGGGCCGACCCTGTCGGACAGCGCAACAATATAGAGGACGTACGCGGGTGCGAGGTAGGCGAACCCAATGGCATCGGTCATGACGGCGAAGACGGCCAGCACCAACGTCATGCAGAACACAGGCAGCGGCCACAGTCTGCGCACCGACATCAGCAGGCCGAGCCCGAAGGGCAGAGCGAACCTCAGCCATGGTGGCAGCGCCGTGGCGTTGACCGCCATCGTGAAGCCCACGGACCCGAAGCACAGCCCCACCGCCAGATCGAGCATGATCAGCTGGATGCGGCTCAAGCGCCGGGCGAAGAAGGGATGGCTGTCGTCCACGGCTTGAACCGTAACGGTTGAAGCGGCGGGCGCACGTCAGCCCAGGGTTTGACCTTCAGATTCGAACCGTGGTCCGACGCGCTGCCGACCCTCCGCACCGCATCCTTTACGGCGTGATCGAACTCCACCGCCTCACTAAACGGTACGGCGACACACTCGCGGTAGACGACCTGTCCTTCAAGGTCGGCCCCGGGCACGTGACCGGATTTCTGGGCCCGAACGGGGCCGGCAAGTCCACCACCCTGCGCCTGATCCTCGGCCTCGACGCGTCCACTTCCGGGCACGCGCTCATCAACGGCCGACCTTACGCATCGTTCACCAGGCCGATGCACGAAGTGGGTGCGCTCTTGGACGCCAGTGCCGTCCACGGCGGACGCAGCGCCTACAACCACCTGCTCTGCCTGGCTCGCACCAACGACATCGGCCCCGGCCGAGTGACCGAGGTGCTGAAGCAGGTCGGCCTGGCGGATGTCGGCCGCAAACGCGTAGGCGGCTTCTCGCTCGGTATGAAACAACGGCTCGGTATCGCGGCCGCCCTGCTCGGCGACCCCGACGTGTTGATGTTCGACGAGCCTGTCAACGGCCTCGATCCCGATGGCGTGCGGTGGATCCGCGACCTCATGCGCTCGCTGGCCGCTGAAGGCAGGACGATCCTCCTGTCCAGCCATCTCATGAGCGAGATGGCCCTCACCGCCGAGCGCATCGTGATCATCGGCCGCGGCAAGCTGGTCGCCGAGTCGACGGTCGCGGAGCTGACGGCGGCCTACCCATCGCTCGAAGACGCCTACATGGCGCTGACCGCGTCCAGCGTGCAATTCGGAGGTGTTCGATGAGTTCGTTCGCGGGCGTGCTCGCGTCGGAATGGATCAAGCTCCGCTCCGTTCGCTCGACCCACCTCATTCTCGTCCTCGGCATCAGCGCCGTCCTGCTGGGTTACGCGCTGGCCAGCATGGCGGCCGGCATGTACGACGACGCCCCACCCCAACAACGCCTGAGCGCTCGCATCGCGGACATCGAGGAGGTGGTCGCGATCGTGCCTCAGCTCTGCATGGGCATCCTGGGCACGCTGGCCATCACGTCCGAATACGCGACCGGCATGATCAGAACAAGCCTGACCATCGTCCCCCGCAGGTGGCCGATGCTCGTCGCCAAGTCCGCGGTCGTGGGAGCACTGGGCCTGATCACCGGTGCGACAGCGGTCTTCGGCACCTATGCCGTCACCCGATGGGTTCTCGGTGACCGGTTCTCGGGTGCGTACACCGCCGTGTTCGCGGACCGTCTTCCGCTCCTGATCGCCATCAGCGTCTCGGTGCCGGTGTTCGCACTGCTGGGCCTTGGCCTCGGCGCGCTCATGCGCTCTAGCGCCGGTGCGATCGCCATCCTCGTCGGTCTCGTCTACGTCATCCCCATGATCATCGGCAACATCCCCGAGCCTTGGAGCGAGCGTCTCGGGTCCGTGATGATCGGAGCGCTTCCCCGCGAGATCACCGGCGACACGATCACAACCTCGGTTTACGGCTCGCTGTTGCCTCCCGCGGTGGCGGCCGCCGTGCTGGTCGCCTACGCGGCTCTCCCCCTGCTAGCGGCAGCCTGGCTGATGCGGAGGAGGAACGCCTGAGATGTCGACGCTGAGCTACATGCAAGATCCCACCAGGTTGACGTCGGCCCATACGAAGGCCACTGACCTACGGATCACTAGACCGCAGCGAAAAAGTGTCCGTCCGGCGGTGCGCAGGACCGGAACGCCTGCCGTACCGTCAGGCGTTCCGGCTGCCATGCCGTCAGCGGGGTCAGACCTCGAGCACCACGGGGATGATCATCGGACGGCGGCGATAGGTGTCGCTCACCCAGCGGCCCACGGTGCGCCGGACCACCCGGCGGATCTCCTGCATGTCGACCACTCCGTCCGCGGCCTTCTCCTCAAGAGCCCGTTGGATCTGAGGAATGAACTCGTCGAACTGCAGAGGGTCGATGCCCGAACCACGCGCGTGGATCTCGGGGCCCGCCGTGAGCTTCCCAGTGTTGGAGTCGACCACGACGACCACGGAGATGAATCCCTCGTCCCCGAGAATCCTGCGGTCCTTCAGCGAGGTGTCGGTGATCTCACCGACCGACGAGCCGTCGACGTAGACATACCCCGCGTGCACCGCGCCGACGATCTTCGCGCGACCGTCGAGCAGATCGACCACGACGCCGTCTTCGGCGATCACGATGTGATCGTCCGGCACACCCGTGAGGGCGGCCAGCTTGGCGTGGGCGCGCAGGTGGCGCCACTCGCCGTGCACGGGCATGAAGTTCGACGGGCGTGTCAGGTTGAGCACGTAGAGAAGCTCACCGGCGGCCGCGTGCCCGGAGACGTGCACCTTGGCGTTGCCCTTGTGCACGACCCGTGCGCCCCACCGGGTGAGACCGTTGATCACCTTGTTGACCGCGGTCTCGTTACCGGGCACCAGCGAGGAGGCCAGGAGCACCGTGTCGCCCTCGGCGATGCGGATCGGGTGATCGCGGTTGGCCATCCTCGACAGCGCCGCCATCGGCTCGCCCTGGGATCCGGTGCAGACGAGCACCACGTCCTGCGGCGGCCACTCCTCGATGTCGCGCGAGTCGACGATCAGCCCCTGTGGCACCTTGAGATAGCCCAGGTCGCGAGCCACTCCCATGTTGCGCACCATCGAGCGTCCGACCAGGGCGACCTTGCGCCCGTGCCGGGCGGCGGCGTCCATGACCTGCTGGATGCGATGGACGTGAGAGGCGAAACTCGCCACGATGACGCGCTGCTCCGAGGTACGGATCACCTCGTCGATGACCGGAGCGATCTCCCGCTCACTGGTGACGAAGCCAGGCACCTCGGCATTGGTGGAGTCGGACATCAGCAGGTCGACGCCCTCGGTGCCGAGCCTGGCGAAGGCTCCCAGATCGGTGAGGCGTCCGTCGCTCGGCAACTGGTCCATGCGGAAGTCGCCGGTGTGCAGCACGATGCCGGCCGGCGTCCTGATGGCCACAGCCAGCGCGTCGGGGATCGAGTGGTTGACTGCGAGAAACTCGCAGTCGAAAGGCCCGAAGACGTGCCGTTCGCCCTCGACGACCTCGCGTTTGGTCGGCTGGATCCGATGCTCGGTGAGCTTGGCCTCGATCAGGGCAAGCGTGAGCTTGGATCCGATGAGCGGGATATCACGCCGCTCGCGCAGCAGATAGGGCACCGCTCCGATGTGGTCCTCGTGCGCGTGCGTCAGTACGACGGCTTCGACGTCGTCGAGCCGGTCCCTGATGTAATCGAAGTCGGGCAGGATGAGGTCGACGCCCGGTTGGTCGGGCTCGGGGAACAACACCCCGCAGTCGACGATCAGCAGGCGGCCCTCGTACTCGAAGACGGCCATGTTCCTGCCGATCTCGCCCAGCCCGCCGAGCGCGACGATGCGCAAGCCGCCGTGAGGCAGCGCCGGTGGGGGGCCAAGCTCAGGATGCGGATGGCTCATGCCGGCCCCCACGGTCAGATCGTGTTCTCAAAACTCCCAGTTCCTCCCCGTTCCTATGCGTCTGTCAACTTCACCCCGCCGGCCACCAGGCAAGCACGCAGCTCGGCGATTTGCTTCTCTGTCGCGTCCACGAGCGGCAGCCGTACCGGTCCTACCGGCATACCCACCAGCCTCAGTGCCGCCTTTGTCATGATCGCGCCGCCCGCACGCAGCATGATCCCGTCCACTACGGGAGCCACCTGACTGTGCAGGGCCAGCGCTTGAGCGACTTCGCCGCTCTTGTGCAAGTGGATCATTCGCGCCAACTCGGCGCCCACCACATGTCCGACGACGCTCACGAACCCGGCGGCTCCGAGCGAGAGCCAGGCCAGGTTGAGCAGATCGTCTCCCGAATAGAAGACAAGATCGGTCGAGATCATCAC
This sequence comes from Nonomuraea sp. K271, assembly GCF_009908215.1. Taxonomy (NCBI): domain Bacteria; kingdom Bacillati; phylum Actinomycetota; class Actinomycetes; order Streptosporangiales; family Streptosporangiaceae; genus Nonomuraea; species Nonomuraea sp. K271. The sequence continues at coordinate 70,559 of NZ_JAAAHR010000004.1, forward strand.
CTGACTGGCGGCGAACAGATCACCCTTGGCGTCCTTGACGGCCACAATGCGTTCGTGCTGCGCCAGCCTGATGAGAGTGTCCGTTTTGATCGGCACTCCGCTTCGTCCCGGGATGTCATAAAGCATCACGGGCAGATCGGTCGCGTCGGCGACGGCGGTGAAGTGTCGATACAAACCCTCTTGCGGGGGCTTGTTGTAGTAAGGCGTCACCACCAACAGGGCGTGTGCGCCGGCGCGTGCCGCCTGCTTCGCGAGATCGACACTATGGCGGGTGTCGTTGGAGCCCGCTCCCGCCACCACGGCGGCGCGGTCACCGACCGCGTCGAGGACGGCACTGACGATACGCTGTTTCTCCTCGTCAGAAGTGGTGGGCGACTCACCGGTCGTCCCGTTGACGATCAAGCCGTCATTCCGCTGCTCGTCTACCAGATAGGTAGCAAGACGTCGCACAGCCACATAATCGACCTCGCCGTCGGAAGTGAACGGCGTGACCATCGCGGTCAGCATACGGCCGAAGGGCGCCTTGGTGGATCCAGTGGGCGATGCCATAGTGCGAACGCTACCTGGATTCAGAAATCCATTGGACGTCGCCACCCCGCTTTGCCTGCCTGGAGCCGCCTTTTGCCCCCTTTCGACAGCAACTGGTGCCGCTTATCCCACGATAGGTCCTTCTGCCGACTCCTCCAGCCACCCGCCAGTGGCGCCGACAAGTTCCTCGCAAGATCAGCTCACAACTCTACGGCCTCCCGGCCGGGCACACCTTCGCGGACGCCGTTCACTCGGCCCCAGCACGCCGCGCGAGCTGACCACGGCCATCTTGGCAGATCCCCGACGATGCGGCCGGTGCTTGTCCCTGCCCACCCATACGCCTCAACCAGCCCTCACGCCACCACACCTCCGTCGCGCATCGAGTCCCGCACACCCAGACCGCCCACCACCCCTGACTCCCCTATCCACACCGCCCTCATGCCTTGGCCCGCACCTAACACCGCCTCACCGCCCCCCGACGCAGCCTGTCCACGCCGCCCTCACTCCCCTGGCTCCTGCACACCCACATCGCCCCATCCGCCTCTGAGTCCACCTGTTTCACTTGGCCCTCGTCCGTTCATCCCTCTGTTCCCTACCTCGCCCGGCCTCCACGCGCCGTTCGACCGCCGACGACGGTGACCGCCTACTCCGCCGCACCCCGGAGGCGACGTCATGGCCGTGCCTGCCCCAGTACTACGTCAGTTCTGCCGTCGTTCCCGACCTGGACCCCCATCCCATCCCTGACCTTCACCTCGGCGTTGCGGGCCGGATGACGGTGGAGCACCGCGCCGCCCGCTCCGTTTCGGCGCCGCGGCCAGCCAATAGGTTGGTTGCGTGCTCCCCGGCCCCGTCGATGTCGCTGCACGGCTCGTGGCTGAGCTCGGTACAGGAGGCCCCTGCGGCTGATGCACTCCGGTGTCGTGTCGGGATCCTGCTGAGCCGGTGCCCTTCAGACGATGCCGTACTGTCCGACCTGCGGACGTAGGGCACCAGGGCAGTCGAAGTGGCATGTCTCGCCGCGGAGGTGTCTCACCGGACGGCGGGCGGACCGCACACGGGCTTGCCCGATCAAGGAGCCACTGGTGCTTGGGCATGGAAGAGGTCGCCGATATGTGCTCGGGGGTACACACATCGACGACCTCTATCGGAGAATCGGCGTCCCTTACATCCGCGTTACAGGGTTTCTCCGATAATTTTCCGCCATCGCAAAGTTGGGGCTCCAGCAGTCATCGATGACGGTCGGTTACCTGCCGAATACGGCAACATAGGGCAACGCCTCACACGAACCCCCAGGGATGGACTAGTGGCCACCTCAGATCCGGTCTACCTGCGTGTCGTCGAAGACATCCGGCGACAGATCACCGACGGCACCCTTCCCCCCGGCGCGCCCATTCCGTCGCGGGCGCAGCTGACCCGCAAATATCAGGTCGGCGAGACCGCTGCCCGTCACGCCCTCCGCGTGCTCGCGAGTGAAGGCCTCATCATCGGCCGCGTGGGCTCGGGCCATTACGTCAGGGAGCGCCCCGACCTAACCTCATTGCATCGATGGCGGTTCTTGGACCATCCCGCCCCGTTCGCGGCAGACCTGCAGTCTCAAGGAAGACGCGTGACATGGGACTGGCACAGCGAGCCGACCGAAGCGGGCCCCGACATCGCCAGGCGGCTACGCCTCAAGGAGTCGACCACGCTGAGCAAAACGCGTTACGTCTATCGCGGCGACGGCCGGCCGCTGCAACTCGCCACCTCTTACGAGCCGATGGAGTTCGCCGCGCACTCCGAGGAGGAACGGCGCAGCTTGGTGGCGAGGATGTACGCCCATGGCGTGAAGATCACCGAGATTGTCGAAAGTGTGCACACCCGAGTCCCCCGTCCCGCCGAGATCGATGCGCTCGACCTGGCCGCAGGCGTTCATGTTCTGCACATCGAACGCACCCACTGGGCCGGCGATCGTCCCGTCGAGACCAGCGACATCGTCATCCCGGGAGACCGCTTCCGGATCACGTACAGCATGCCGGTTTAGGGCCTCGGGCCCCGGCTCCGGGCGAGCGCATTTCCTCGCCCGGAGCCGGGGCCTTCGTCATCGCCTCCACGGCCACGACTCACAGGCACATCCCCAATGGCGCGTTGTGACGACGAGTACGCTGTCGACGGCGCGTGAATACTGACCCCATGGCGACCCATGACCGGTTCAGAAAGCGGCGATGCGCGGTGGACTTCGAGCAGCCTCACCCGCTACCCACCTCCCGCCCGAACGGCTGTCCTCTGCCTCCCACCGGAACGACCCGGCATCATTCGCCGAAGACGTTCAAGCCCCCGCCGTCACATCGGAACGTCGGCCGGTTCATGATGCACGCCGTCACCCCACACGCTTCCCGGTCAGGTGGGGGAATGTCGCCGGGGACCGAGCGTTGTGCGGCTGCCTCAGAGGGCCACCGAGGGATCGCTCATGTCGGCGTGCGGAAGGAGCTGGGCGTGATTCCCGGTCCGACCGCATGCCGTGGTAGCGCGATATCTCGCCCTGTGGGGGCGATAGTGGACAGGCGTCGTCCGCGACAAATGCGCAGGTCAGAGATTGTCGGTGCGCGTTGATAGAACGGGTCGCGGAGGTTGTCGATGCGAGTCAAGGATCTGCCAAAGGGCGACCGGCCCCGCGAACGGCTCATGGCCAGCGGCGCCGCTGCGCTGGCCGACCGGGAGTTGCTGGCCGTGCTGCTGGGCTCAGGGTTTCGCGGGTCGAGTGCTCTTGATCTGGCCAGCCAGGTGATTCAGCACTGCGGGGATCTGGAGGCGCTCAGCCGCTCCGAGCCGCACAGGTTGCTCACCGTGCCCGGCATCGGCCCGGCCAAGGCCGCGCGGGTGAGCGCGGCCTTCCATCTCGTGCGGCGGGCGGACGCGTGGCCGGAGCGGGAGCAGATCAACAGCACGTCCGACCTGGCACACGCGTGCGCTCCCCTGCTGCGAGATCGTGCTCAGGAGCGGCTGGTCCTGGTGGTGTGTGACATCCGTGGCCGGGTGCTCAAACGCGTGGTGCTGTCCGAAGGCGGGGCCGACCATACGACGGTGCCGATCCGGGAGGTGATCACCGAAGTGTTGACCGCGGGTGGCGCGATGTTCGGCCTGGCCCACAACCATCCGGGCGGGTCCCTGGAGCCGAGTGTGGCCGATCTGGAAGCCACCGCCCAACTCCTCGCGGCTGCCGAGACCGTCGGCGTACGACTCCTCGACCACCTGATCATCGTAGATGCGGGCTGGCGACGAATCCCGACATAGACCCAATCCGCTGCGGACTCTCGCCCAGCCAACATCAAAGGCCATGATCTTGTGCATAGCGACGAACTGCAGTTTTCCAAGGGACAACCATGAGAACCTAAAGCCGCGGGAGGCCGATATGGACATCAGTCGGCCAGCACCCGCCATGGCGTGGCTTTGTGCCTCCGGAGGGCGCGTCGTCACGTCCATGGTTTCGTGCCGGTCCCGGGTGAAGCCCAATCGTTTACGTCGTGCGGTTGGGCAGGCGCGTCGCCCGAGACCGGCGCGAAACACTTTTGGCGCAGGACGGTTTCCGGCGCCACCTCTTGCTTGACGGGCTTCAGACGCGTCAACTGGGCAAGGCCATGCTGTGGAGACTGCATGGACCTTGTCCACCCTCTATGTATCCATAGATTTAGCAGACGTCCGCTTTGAGCAGAACATGTACGGTATTGTCTATAATTCGGACGTGCTAGATCGCGAAGGACCCGTTCCTCTCTACAAGCAGGTCGCCGACCTGGTCCGCGATCAGATCGAACGCGGACAACTCCAAGCGGGCGATCCGGTGCCGAGCGAGGCCACGCTCGAAAAGGAATATGACATCGCGCGGACGACCGCCCGACGGGTGGCCCGGGAACTGCGCGAACAAGGACTGGCGTACACCGTGCAGGGTGAGGGCACGTTCGTCGGCCCGCCGAGTGCGCCGCGATCGCCCAAGACGATGCCGATTTATCAGAAGATCGCCGGAGAATTAGCGGAAAATATCAAAAATGGCGATATTCCACCGAACAGAGCCATTCCCGGCGAGAAGATGATGATGCGCCAGTACGGCGTCGCCAAAGTCACCGTACGCCAGGCCATTGCCTACCTCAGAGAGCAGGGAACCTATTTCAGGCTCACCCGGCTTGGGTGACGCGATGGTTTTGAAGGACGGCGATGGCCTTGCAGAGGTGGCTGGCCTTGGACGGGCTGCAGCGTAGCTTGCGCAAGATTCTCCAGCCTTTGAGCTGGGCGTTTGCGCGTTCGCCGGGGCCGCGGAGCCTGGCGTGGGCGCGGTTGGCGTGTTTCTGGGATTCGGGCTTGTGCTTGCCCTTGTACGGGGTGCGGACCGGGCCTTCGGCTCCCTGATACGCCTTGTCCGCCAGGGTGATGATCCCCGCCTGCTTTAGTGCGCGCAGGATGCCCCAGATGCGGGCAGCGGTCAGATCGTGGGCCTTGCCGGGCAGGGCGCCCGAGGTCCACAGGATCGTCCCATCTGGTGAGGCGATGACCTGCACGTTCATCCCGTGCACACGGTGCTTGCCGGAGAAGTACGGCCGGTCAGCGGCGATCCGGTCGGTATGGATCAGCGTGCCGTCCAGCACCAGGTAGTGCAGCCCGTCCCGCTTGGCCTTGCGCAGCGCCTGGACGAGCTTGGGCGAGCGGGCTGACAACAGCGCCACCGTCTCTTCCACGTACCGCCATGCGGTTGCCGCCGACACCCCGAAGCCAGCCGCGAGTTCGGCGTAGGTCTCGCCCTTACGCAGGTAGACCAGCACCAGCAGGGCCTGCCGGCCAGGGTTGAGCCGCCGCCAGATCGACCTCATGGACTTACGGTGGCGCCGGATCACCCCGGCGACGTAGTTCAGGCGCTGATGCGACAAATCGACGGCGGCACGATAGAACAGCACCCAGAGCTCCTGGTTGTGATGGGCGTGGTTGTGGTGATCAACCCATCTACCAGGAGCTCTGCTGCGTCATGGGGCTAACCTCGGACTTGCGATCATGCTGTGACCAGGGCACTCGATGCGGAGCCTGAAATAGGTTCAGGGATGGGTCTTCACCGTCCCTTATCGGGGCACATATGTGAACAGCCCCGAGAGAATGGCCCATGAATCGGGATTCATAGGCCTCGCGTTCGCGAGCGCATCCCCGAACGGCGACGACCCGTACGGCTCGAGGCGCAACCACACGCACACGACCGTCGTGGTGTCGTCCACCTCATGACTCACGCCCGCCCGGAAGCGGCGGCGCGCTCGCGCCAGGCGTCGAGCGACTGGGCCGCCCCCAGTGCGGACGAACCCCAGGTGACCCAGGCAACCGCGGCGAACAGGGAACTCCCCCGGCGCGATATCGACCTCCCCCGGCCCTGCCGCCGGTGTCACCGGCCAGGACCAGGCGTGAGCCCACCCGCCTCGGCTTTCGGTCGAGAGCGACCACGCCCGCCGCGGCGATGGCCTTACCCGACGGGACGCGGTCGGTGAGCAGGGCAGGCACCTCACCGCAGTCCCCAGCTCCCCCCTGAGTCGATGGCGCGGACTTCAGGGCTAGAAGACCGGGATGATCTCCTCGGGGTCGATGAAGTCCACCTCCACCCCTTCCAGGTCGAGCTCCGGGATGGCGGGGAAGGCGATGCCCCAGCGCTCCACGATCGCCCGGACCCTCGCCATGGCCACGCGCCAGTTCTCCGCCTGCTCCTCGTACGACAGGACGCCGAGCCCGGCTTCCCTGGCGTGGTCCATGAGGACGCGGTGGTTGGCCAGGAAGTACGGCGGAAGCTCCCAGAAGCCCTCGGGAGGCTCCCACAGGATCATGCTGAGGAAGACGAAACCGGCCCTGAGCTGACGCGTGATGAGCGATTTGGTGTCTTCGGTGAGTCCCGGCCACTCGTTCTCCAGAATGGTCATACAAATCTGGAGATGTCGGGACTCGTCCCTGCCGATGCGCTGGAACATCTCGCCGAACACCGGGTGCTGTGTTCCCGAGGCCATGCCCCTGAAGAGCGTCGAGGCGGCCATCTCGCCCATCATGAAGCTGGTGAACAGCACCGGGAGCGAGTATTTGCCCACGGCCGAGTTGTAGCCGTTCCAGTAGCGGCCGCCGTTGTGATAAAGCCAGCCGATGTTGTTGTGAGCGGCCGATTCGAGGTCGTCGGAGGGCGTCCAGTCGAGCGGCCCGCCCGGCCACAGCTTGGCGATGGCCCGCTGGCAACACTCCTCGTGGTTCATCTCGTCACGGGTGATCGAGAAGAAACACTTCCTGACCGGGTCCTCCTCGTGTTTCTCGAAGGCCTGGATGGTGGCCCGGGCGAACACCGCCGGCCCCGAGGCGTCGAAGTTCGCCAGGACGGCGAACCAGTACATGATGCCCAGGCGCTGCTCGCGGGTGAAGTCGTCCGGGTCGAGACCGTCCCAGGGCAGGTCGGCCGGGTTCCAGACCATGCGCTTGGACTTCTCGTAGATGGCGGCGAGTTTCTCCGTCTCGACTCGCCACTCCATGGGATAGATGTTGGGCTGCGGGATCTGCGGCGCAGGCCAGAAACCGCCCTCTGGGATCGTGAGGTCCGCCATGTGTGACACCTCCTCCCCCATCCTGCGTGTCGGCGTCACGTCTTTCAAGTACGGGCTCGCTGGGTGACGGCCACGCAGACCAGGACGGCCAGCGCCGCGACCACCGTGACCGGGCCGAATCGCTCGCCCATCAGGGCCCACGCCCAGACGAGCGTCAGGAGCGGCTGGGTGAGCTGGGTCTGTCCCGCCCTGGCGATACCGCCCTGGGCCAGGCCCGCGTACCAGGGGAAGAAGCCGAGGAACATCGAGACCAGCGCCACGTAGGCGAGACCGGCCACCGACGGCGGCGTCGGGGTCATCGGCGTGGCCAGGGCCAGCACCACCGTGATGGGCACCGTCAGCGGGAGCGACAGGACGAGGGTATGGGAGATCACCTGCCAGCCAGGGGTCTGCCTGGACAGCCGGCCGCCCTCCGTGTAGCCGACCGCCGCCGACAGCAGGGCGCCGACCAGGAGCAGGTCGGGCCAGGTGGGCCTGCCGTGGTGCTGGGTGAGGGTGAAGGCGGTGATGGCGGCGGCTCCGGCCGTACAGCCGGCCCAGAAGAGCGGGCGGGGGCGCTCGCCGGCCGACACGACGGCGCAGGCGGCGGTGGCTGCGGGGAGGAGCCCGGTGACCACCGCGGCGTGCGCCGTGCTCGCGCCCAGGTCCAGGGCCAGACCGCTGAAGGCGGGAAAGCCGAGGACCACGCCCAGGGCGATCAGCACGTAGGCGCGCCGCTGGTCGCGCGGCGGGAGCAGCGGGCGGCCGGCGGCCTTCAGGCAGATCAGGGCCACCACGCCTGCCACGGCCGCCCGGCCCACGGCGGTCAGCCACGGGTCGAAGCCCCGCATCGCGTGGACGGTGGCGGGAAAGGAGCCGGAGAACGCGAGGACGCCGAGGAAGGCCAGGGCGGTGCCCCGGCGTCGCACGCCCCGCTCCAAGGCGGGGACCGCTACTCCAACATCGACAGTAGCGCTATTCTCCTTCTTCATGGACAACGATAGCAGTATCGCCAAGATCGCCGCGATACTGCGTGACGAGGCCGCCAGGCTCGGCCCCGGCGCGCGGTTGCCGTCGAGCCGAGAGATCATGCGCAGGCACAACGTCAGTCCTGTCACGGTGTCGCGGGCGCTCGGACAACTGGCCGCCGAAGGGCGGGTGGTGACGAGACCAGGCAGCGGCGCGTACGTGGCCCAGCAGGTGGCCAGGAGCGAGGACGCGGCGGACCTGTCGTGGCAGACCGTCGCGCTCGGCGACCGGGTGGTCGACGAAGGCCCCGTCGCGGAGTTGCTGGGTGTGGCGGCCGAAGGCTCCGTACCGCTCACGGGTGGCTACCTGCGTCCGGGGCTGCGGCCCGACCGGCAGCTCGCCGCAGCGGCGGCGCGGGCCGTGCGGCGGCCCGGCGCCTGGGCCATGCCGCCGCTGCCCGGCCTGCTCGAACTGCGCAGATGGTTCGCGGCGCAGGCGGGAGGCGACGTGACCGCCGCCGACGCACTGATCGTCAGCGGTGGGCAGGCGGCGCTGACCCACGCGTTCCGCGCGCTCGCCGCGCCCGGCACGCCGGTGCTGGTAGAGACGCCCACCTACCCGGGCGCGCTCGTGGCGGCCAGGGCCGCGGGGCTGCGGCCCACGGCGGTGCCCATGGACCGCGAAGGAGTACGGCCCGACCTGCTGGCCGAGGCGTTCGCCGTGACCGGGGCAAGGGTCTTCCTCTGCCAGCCCACCCTGCACAACCCGACGGGGGCGACCCTGCCGGCCGGGCGCCGGGTGCAGGTGCTGGACGTCGCCAGGGCGGCGGGCGCGTTCGTGATCGAGGACGACTTCGCCCGCTACCTTACCGCGCAGGCACCCCCGTCGCTGGCGTCCATGGACAGGCACGGCACGGTGGTCCACGTGGGTTCGCTGACGAAGATCCTGTCACCGAGCATGCGGGTGGCGGCGGTGATCGCCAGAGGGCCGGCCGCGCACCGGCTACGGGCCGGGCAGCTCGTCGAGTCGTTCTTCGTGGCACGGCCGTTGCAGGAGACGGCGCTGGAGTTCGTCGGGTCACCGGCGTGGCGGCGGCACCTGGCCGCCGTGCACGCGGAGATCGAGGTCCGCCGCGACGCGCTGGCCGCCGCGCTCGCCGCGCGGATGCCGCGGGCCGAGCCGCACCTGCTGCCCGCAGGCGGGATGCACCTGTGGGTACGGCTGCCGGCCGCGATCGACGAGGGCGCGCTGGTGGCGACCGCGCGGCGCAACGGCGCGCTGGTCAGCCCCGGCCGGATCTACTATCCCTCCGAGCCGCCGGGGCCGCGGATCCGGGTGACCCACATGGCCGCCGCGCACCTGGCTGAACTGCACGAAGGGGTACGCCGGCTCGCCCGGGCACTGGACGAGGTCACCATGGATCCCTGAGGGCGCGCACGTGTGCTTGATCCACGCCTATTAAAGTGACCGGCATGCCGTGCCCCGCGGAGCTCGTACGCGACTTCGTGAACACCTACGACGTCGAGGCCCAGGCGGACGAGCTGTCGTCCCCCGCCGAGCTGGCCGTGTGGCTGCGCGAGCGCGGCCTGGCCGAGCCGCGCGACCGGGCCACCGACGACGACCTGCACACCGCGATCGCCCTGCGCGAGACGCTCAGGACGGCGCTCAGGCGCGAGGCGGCCGAGCTGCCCGTTTTGCCCCTCATGATCAGGGTCAGGCGGGGCGAGCGGCCCGAGCCCGCCACGGCGGGAGGCGGCGTGCGGGGCGGGCTGGCGGCGATCGCCGTGGCGGCCGTGACAGCGTCGTGGGACCGCCTCAAGGTGTGTGCGGAGGGGACGTGCCAGTGGGCGTTCATCGACGCGTCGAAGAACAGGTCCCGCTCGTGGTGTTCCATGCGTGTGTGCGGCAACCGCACCAAGACCCGGGCCTACCGGGCGAGGAAGAAGGGTTCGCGTCATCCCCAAGGGTCAAACACCGATACGGTGTAAGTCGTGCCTTGTGGCATGAACGGCAGTCGAAGGAGCGGGCCGAGATGGCAGACGTAGGCGTCCGGGCGGCCCGGCGCGAGGATGTGCTCCAGGTTGCGAATACGCAGATCCGCGCCTGGCGTTACGGCTATCGGGATTTCCTGCCCGAGGGGCCACTCGAGCAGATGACCGGCGCGGCTGCGGAGAAGATGTGGTTGCGCCAGTGGGACGAGGCGATCGTCGCCCCGCCCACCCCCATGCATCGGGTGCTGGTGGCCGTGGAGACCATCCTCGACACCGAGGGCTTCCCCGCGCTGGGCAAGGGGGGCAGCGCCGCCCTGACCACCCCCCGTGGCGGCGAGCGCGTGGTGGGGCTGGCCTCCCACGCCCCCGCGGAAGACCCCGACCTCGATCCCGGCGTGGTGGCCGAGATGCTGACGCTGCTGGTCGATCCCGACTTCGTACGCCGGGGCCACGGCAGCCGCCTGCTCAACGCCACCGTCGACCACCTGCGCGAGGACGGCTTCCGGCAGATCGTCACCTGGGCGTTCGCCGACAACTACGCGGTGCTGGGCTTCCTCGAATCAGCCGGCTGGGGCGAGGACACCGCCGAACGCGTTCTCGACATGGGCCGCCCGATCAGGATGGTCCGGCTCACCACCGACATCAGCTAAAGGGCCGAGGACATGGCAACCACCGGTCAGTGGATCGCGGGCGCCCGCCCGCGCACGCTCCCCAACGCCGTCGTCCCCGTCATGGTGGGCACCGGCGTGGCCATCGGCGAAGGCGGCTTCGTGTGGTGGCGGGCGATCCTGGCGCTGCTCGTGGCGCTCTCCCTGCAGATCGGCGTCAACTACGCCAACGACTACAGCGACGGCATCCGCGGCACCGACGACCAGCGGGTCGGCCCGATGCGGCTGGTGGGCTCGCGGGCGGCCACGCCCCGGCAGGTGCTGACCGCCGCGCTGGGCAGCTTCGCCGTGGCGGCCGTGCTGGGGCTCGTCCTCGTCATCGTCACGCGGGCGTGGTGGATCCTGCTGGTGGGCGCGGCGTGCATCGCGGCAGGCTGGTTCTACACGGGGGGCAAGCACCCGTACGGCTACCGCGGCCTGGGCGAGGTCGCCGTGTTCGTCTTCTTCGGGGTGGTGCCCGTGGTCGGCACGGCCTTCGTGCAGACCGGCTCGCTCAGCTGGGCGGCGTTCGTCGCGTCGATCCCGGTGGGCCTGCTGTCGTGCTCGATGCTCGTGGTCAACAACCTGCGCGACGTCGGCACGGACGGCCAGGCGGGCAAGCGTACGCTGGCCGTGCGCCTGGGTGCCGAGCGCACCCGCGCCCTCTACGTCGCCTGCCAGGTGGTGCCGTTCTTCGTGGCGCTGGCCATGGTCCCGATCACGCCGTGGGCCGCGCTGGTGCTGCTCGCGGCGCCGCTGGCGGTCCCGCCCATCAGGGCGGTGCTGGACAAGGCGGTCGGCCCCGCTCTGATCGCGGTGCTGCAGCAGACGGGGAAGCTGCAGATGGCGTACGGCCTGCTCTTCGCCGTGGGGCTGGCGATCATCTTCTAGGGTGGGCGGGTGAAGGATTTCATCGCCGGTCTGCCCAAATGCGAGCTCCACCTGCACATCGAGGGCACTTTGGAGCCCGAGCTCAAGTTCGAGCTGGCCAGGCGCAACGGCCTGCGGCTGCCCTACGCGGGCGTGGAGCAGATGCGGGCCGCCTACACCTTCGACAGCCTGCCGTCCTTCCTGCGCATCTACTACGAGGGCATGCGGGTGCTGCGCACCGAGCCCGACTTCTACGACCTGGCCATGGCCTACCTCCGCAAGGCCGCCGAGCAGAACGTGCGCTACGCCGAGATCTTCTTCGACCCGCAGGCCCACACCTCGCGCGGCGTGCCGTTCGACCTGGTGATCAGAGGGCTGCGGCGGGCGCTGACGGAGGCGGAGGCACGGCTCGGGGTGCGGGCGCAGCTCATCATGTGTTTCCTGCGCGACTTCCAGGCCGAATACGCGATGGCCACCCTGCTGGAGTCGTTGCCCTACCGGGAGTGGATCGCCGGCGTCGGGCTCGACTCCGACGAGAAGGACAACCCGCCGGTCAAGTTCGCGGCCGTCTATGAGCGGGCCAGGCAGGAGGGCTATCTCCTGACGATGCACTGCGACGTCGACCAGGACGACGCGGTCGAGCACATCCGCCAGGCCGTCGAGGACATCGGCGTCAACCGGATCGACCACGGCGTCAACATCCTGGAGGACCAGCGGCTGGTGGAGGTGGTCCTGGAGCGCGGCATGGGGCTGACCTGCTGCCCGATCTCCAACGGTTACGTCACCGACTCGATGAAGGCCGAGGGCATCCGCAAGCTGATGGACCTCGGCGTACGCGTGACGATCAACTCCGACGACCCGGCCTATTTCGGGGCGTACGTCGGGGAGAACCTGGAGGCCCTGCAGGGCGCGCTCCAGCTCACCAGGGACGAGCTGGCCCGGCTCGAACGCGACGCGTTCGAGATCGCCTGGCTGCCTCGGCACGTCAAGGACGCCTACCTCGCGGAGGTGGACGCCTACCTCGCGCGGGAGCGCTGATCAGCGGCGCATCACCACGCGGGGGGCGACCTCGATGCCGAGTTCCCGTTCGTGCTCCACCAGCGCGCGCAACTGCGGCCCCCACTCCGGCTCGGGCAGCACCGTGAAGCCGTGCCGCGTGTACCACGGCGCGTTCCACGGCACGTCGCGGTAGGTCGTCAGCGTGACGGCCGGGGCGCCGCAGGCCCGCGCGCGGTCGATCACCGCCGTCATCAGCCGCCCGCCGATGCCCTGGCGCATGCTGCGCGGGTGCACGGCGAGCTGGTCGAGGTGCACGTTGCCGTCGACCGTGCCCAGCAGGGCGAAACCTTCGGGAGGCTCACCCTCGACGAGGACCCTCCCGGGGTCGTCGACCTCTTCGATCATGGTCGTACCGGGTGGGAAGACGATGTCCACCTCGGCGAAGAGCCCGTCGGCCGCCAGTTCGACGGCCACCAGGCCGGCCAGCTCTCCCTCATCCGCCCATCGCACCATGCCGACACGATCTCATGTCTCGGGCGGACCTCGCCTCGGGTATTAATCTTGGTGATCGTAGGCCCGGCTGTGCGGAGCCGGGGCCCTCTCCTCACGACGTGCCCACGACCGCCCGGTGGTGGGCACGTCGTGTGCGCCGACCCCGGTGGTCGCGGCCGGCCGTGAGGTCAGAGGTCGAGCAGCGGCTCGAGCCCCACGGTGAGACCGGGCTGCTCGCGGACCCTTCGCACCCCGAGCAGCACGCCGGGCGTGAACGCGGACCTGCTCATCGTGTCGTGCCGGATGGTCAGGATCTCGCCGTCGCCGCCGAGCAGCACCTCCTGGTGGGCGATGAGCCCCGACAGGCGCACCGCGTGCACGTGGACACCTTCCACGTCGGCTCCACGCGCGCCGTCGAGCGCGGTGGTCGTGGCGTCGGGCATTCGCGCCGCCCCCGCCTCGGCGCGCGCCTCAGCGACCATCTCAGCCGTACGCCGAGCCGTGCCGGACGGTGCGTCGGCTTTGTTGGGATGGTGCAGCTCCACGATCTCGACGGACTCGAAATAGCGGGCCGCCCGCTGGGCGAAGTGCATCATCAGCACGGCGGCGATGCCGAAGTTGGGGGCGATCAGGCAGTTGGTGCCCGGCGATGCCGCCAGCCATCGGCGTACGGTCTCCAGCCGCCCCTCGTCGAACCCCGTCGTGCCCACCACCGGGTGGACGCCGTGGCCGATGGCCCACTCGAGGTTGCCCATGACGACGTCGGGATGGGTGAAGTCGACCACCACCTCGGCGCCCGCGAGCCCCTCGATGGAGTCGTCCTTGTCGAGCGCGGCCACCAGCTCCATGTCGGTGGCCGCCTCGACCGCTCTGCACACCTCCACGCCCACGCGGCCGCGGGCGCCGAGCACTCCTACCTTGATCACACCGCCAACCCTATCGTCCTGACGTGATCCGCCTCCCGGCCCGCCGCGCAGGACGCCGGCCTCACGGCTGGGATCCTGCGGGGCCGGTCAGCGGATGGCGTCGGTGAAGTCCTTGTCACCGTACGGGCCGATCACGGCGAGCGTGAGCGGCCGGTTGAGCACGTCGGCGGCCACCTCGGAGATCTCGTCGGGCGTGACGCCCTCGATGCGCGCCAGCACTTCGTCCACCGACATCAGCTCGTCGTGGACGAGCTCGTTCTTGCCGATGCGCGACATGCGCGAGCCGGTGTCCTCCAGGCCGAGCACGAGACCGCCGCGCATCTGGCCCTTGCCGCGCATGATCTCCTCGTCGGTCAGGCCCTCGGCCACCACCCTGGACACCTCGTCACGGCAGATCTTGAGCACGTCGTCGATCTTCGAGGGCAGGCAGCCCACGTAGATGCCGAACTGGCCGGTGTCGGCGTAGGCCGAGGTGTAACTGTAGGCGGAGTAGGCCAGGCCGCGCTTCTCCCTGATCTCCTGGAAGAGCCGGGACGACATGCCGCCGCCCAGCGCGGCGTTGAGCACGCCGAGCGCGAACCTGCGATCGTCGGTGCGGGTCATGCCGGTCGTGCCGAGCACCAGGTTGGCCTGCTCGGTCGGCCGGTCGAGCACCGTGACGCCCGAGCGGGTCTCGGCGCCGGGACCGCTGGTGCGCGGCGGTGCGAACTCGGCCGGGCCTTCGAGCATGCCCGCCCGCTCGTAGGCCCTGGTGACCAGCTCGACGACCTCTTCGTGGCGTACGTTGCCCGCGACCGAGACGACCGTGCGGCGGGGCCGGTAGTAGCGACGGTAGTACTCCGCGATCCGGTCGCGCCCGAGAGCATTGATCGAATCGACCGTGCCCAGGATGGGCCGCCCGATCGGGGAGTCGCCGTAGAGCGCGGCGGCGAACTGCTCGTGCACCACGTCGGACGGGTCGTCGTCGTGCATGGCGATCTCTTCGAGGATCACCCCGCGCTCCGACTCGACGTCCTGCTCGGCCACCAGCGAGCTGGTCACCACGTCGGCGAGCACGTCGACCGCGAGCGGCAGGTCCTCGTCGAGGACGCGCGCGTAGTAGCAGGTGTACTCCTTGGCGGTGAAGGCGTTGATCTCACCGCCGATGCCCTCGATGGAGGCGGAGATCTCCATGGCGTCGCGCGTGGGGGTGCCCTTGAACAGCAGGTGTTCGAGGAAATGGGTGGCACCCATGTGCTCGGGGGCCTCGTCACGCGAGCCGATGCCGACCCACATGCCGACCGCGACGCTGCGCACGGTCGGCATGGTCTCGGTCACCACGCGCAACCCACCGGGCAGAACGGTGCGCCTCACCACCCCGGCGCCGTCTTTGCCTGGGTGCAGCGTGGTCGTGCTCACGAAGCCTCCTTCGTCAGCACGACGCCGCTGATGATGGTTGCCTGGCTGAGCTCGCTCACGAGTTGCGGTCGTCCCCCTCGTTGCGGCTGCTGCGCACGCGGGTGCGGGTGCGGCGGGGCCGCTCGGGGCGGTCGTCGGCGCCCTGCGCGGGCTGCTCGGGAGCTGCGTCGCCGTCCTCGGCGGAGTCGCCGGCGGCGGCCTTGGCCTCCTTCTCGGCGGCCTCGCGCTCGATCACCTCGACCGGCACCAGGGAGAGCTTGCCCCGGCCGTCGATCTCGGCGATCTCAACCTGGATCTTCTCGCCGACGCTCATCACGTCCTCGACGTTCTCGATGCGCTTGCCGCCGTGCAGCTTGCGGATCTGGGAGACGTGCAGCAGACCGTCCTTTCCGGGCATGAGCGAGATGAACGAACCGAAGGCCGCGATCTTGACGACCGTGCCGAGGTAACGCTCGCCGACCTCAGGCATGTGCGGGTTGGCGATGGCGTTGATCGCCGACCGGGCCGCCTCGGCGGACGGGCCGTCGGTGGCGCCGATGTAGATCGTGCCGTCGTCCTCGATGGTGATCTCGGCGCCCGTGTCGTCCTGGATCTGGTTGATCATCTTGCCCTTCGGGCCGATGACCTCGCCGATCTTGTCGACCGGGACCTTGATCGTGATGATGCGCGGCGCGGTCGGGTTCATCTCCGCCGGGGAGTCGATCGCCTCCTGCATCACGTCGAGGATCGCCAGGCGGGCGCCCTTGGCCTGCTTGAGCGCGCCGGCCAGCACCGAGGCGGGGATGCCGTCGAGCTTGGTGTCGAGCTGGAGCGCGGTGATGACGTCCTTGGTGCCGGCGACCTTGAAGTCCATGTCGCCCATGGCGTCCTCGGCGCCGAGGATGTCGGTCAGCGTGACGTAGGTGTCGCCCTCGCCGATCAAACCCATCGCGATGCCCGCGACCATCTCCTTGAGCGGCACGCCGGCGTCGAGCAGCGCCATCGTGGAGGCGCAGACCGAGCCCATCGAGGTGGAGCCGTTGGAGCCGAGCGCCTCGGAGACCTGGCGGATGGCGTACGGGAACTCCTCGCGCGTGGGGAGCACCGGGATCAGCGCCCGCTCGGCGAGCGCGCCGTGGCCGATCTCGCGGCGCTTGGGCGAGCCCACCCGGCCGGTCTCACCGGTCGAATAGGGCGGGAAATTGTAGTTGTGCATGTAGCGCTTGGTCCGCTCGGGGTTGAGCGTGTCGATGACCTGCTCCATACGCAGCATGTTGAGCGTCGTGATGCCCATGATCTGGGTCTCGCCGCGCTCGAACAGCGCCGAGCCGTGCACCCGGGGCACCACGTGGACCTCGGCTGACAGGGCGCGGATGTCCTTGGTGCCGCGTCCGTCGATGCGGACGCCCTCCTTGACGACCCGCTCGCGCATGAGCTTCTTCATCACCGAGCGGAACGCCGCGGAGATCTCCTTCTCGCGCCCCTCGAACTCGGGCAGGAGCTTCTCGGCGGCCAGTGCCTTGACCTTGTCGAGCTCGTTCTCGCGCTCCTGCTTGCCGGCGATGGTCAGCGCGGCCGCCAGCTCGGTCTTCACCGCGGCCTCGACCGCGTCGTAGACGTCGTCCTGGTAGTCGAGGAAGAGCGGGTATTCGGCCGTCTCCTTGGCCGCGACCCGCGCGATGCGCGACTGCGCCTCGCAGAGCACCTTGATGAAGGGCTTGGCGGCGTCGAGGCCCTGGGCGACGGTCTCCTCGGTCGGCGCGACCGCACCTTCGGCGACCAGCTTGATCGTGTCCTTCGTGGACTCGGCCTCGACCATCATGATCGCGACGTCGCCGTCGGCGAGCACGCGGCCCGCCACGACCATGTCGAACGTGGCCCGCTCCAGTTCGTGGTGGGTCGGGAAGGCCACCCACTGGCCGTCGATCAGCGCGACGCGCACGCCGCCGATCGGGCCGGAGAACGGCAGGCCCGCGAGCTGGGTGGACAACGACGCGGCGTTGATCGCCACCACGTCGTAGAGGTGGTCGGGGTTGAGGGCCATCACGGTGGCGACGACCTGGATCTCGTTGCGCAGCCCCTTGACGAACGACGGGCGCAGCGGCCGGTCGATCAGGCGGCAGGTGAGGATGGCGTCCTCGGAAGGACGGCCCTCACGGCGGAAGAACGAGCCGGGGATGCGGCCCGCGGCGTACATGCGCTCTTCGACGTCGACCGTGAGCGGGAAGAAGTCGAGGTTCTCCTTGGGTGACTTGGACGCGGTGGTCGCTGAGAGCACCATCGTGTCGTTGTCGAGGTAGGCGACGGCGGAACCCGCCGCCTGGCGTGCGAGGCGACCGGTCTCGAACCGGATCGTGCGCGTGCCGAAAGAGCCGTTGTCTATGACGGCTTCAGCAGTGTGGACACCCTCCACGGGGGACCTCCTTGTGGTCGGTCTCCCGCGCCCTTTTCTCACCGGCACCCTCGTTAGGTGCAGCGCCGGTCTTCGATCGAAGCACCCGGTCTTTCCTACCGGAAGCCACTACCGAGGACCGGCCCGCAGGCGTCGCGGGTCGCAAGGTGCTAAGCGGACGCGGGGGCTGTGTGTCTCGGATCTTCAGTTGTACGCCGGGCGCGGCGGGTATGTGAACCTCGCCACGCGCCCGGCCCTATGGCCTTGGGCCATATGCGAAGGGAGCGGCACGGGGCCGCTCCCTTCATGCTATCGGCGCAGGCCGAGCCGCTCGATGAGCGACCGGTAGCGCTGGATGTCGACCTTCTGCAGGTATTTCAGCAGGCGACGCCGGCGACCGACGAGCAGCAGCAGGCCACGACGGCTGTGGTGGTCGTGCTTGTGCGTCTTCAGGTGCTCGGTGAGCTCGCTGATGCGCTTGCTGAGCAGCGCGATCTGGACCTCGGGCGACCCGGTGTCGCCTTCGGTCGTCGCGTATTCACTGATGATGGACTTCTTGGCAGCGGTGTCGAGGGACACGGCTCTCCTTTGAGCTACGGGCACGCACGACTGATGTGAGTGTGCGAACGACCGTGCGTGCCTACAGTCGCCGCGTGAAGGCCTTCATGCGCAGCGCGCAGCGCCGCCGCTACAGAGCCGACATGCAAGGTTACCACCTTGGGCGGGGTCGTCGGGACACTCGCGACGCGGGACATGCAGGGCGGTGGGAGGTGGTCAGCCGATGATCCTCCGGGTGGCGTCGACGTCGGCGTGGATCTGGGCGATCAGCGCCTCGATGGACTCGAAACGGGTGTTGCCGCGCAGCCGTGCCGCGAACTCGACCGCGACGTGCGCGCCGTACAACTCAAGGTCGTCACGGTCGAGCGCGTACGCCTCGACGGTGCGCGGCACGCCCTCGAACGTCGGGTTGGTGCCGACCGAGATGGCCGCCGGCCACCGCTCGCCCTCGTAGAGCGCGGGCAGGTTGGCGACGGGCACGCACTCCAGCCAGCCCGCGTAGACCCCGTCTGCCGGGATCGCGGTGTGCGGCGGCGTCTCCACGTTGGCGGTCGGGAAGCCGAGTTGCCGCCCGCGCTGGTAGCCGCGCACGACCACGCCCTCCACGCGGTGCGGCCGTCCGAGCCGCTCGCGCGCGCCTTCGACGTCGCCGGCCGCGAGCTGTTCGCGGATGGCGGTCGAGGAGACGCGTTCGAGCAGGCGCACGGCCTCCACTTCGAAGTCATACTTATCGCCCAGCGTCCGCAATGTCTGGACATCTCCGCTGGCTTCGTGCCCGAACACGAAGTCCTCCCCCACGACCACGACCGCGGCCCGCAACCGCTCGACCGCCACGCTCTGGACGAAGTCGTCAGGGCTGGTGCGCTGCAGCGCCGGCGTGAACTCCACCACGTCGACCTCGTCGACGCCCAGCCCGGCCAGCAGCTCGCCCCTGCGCCGCAGGCTGGTGAGCCGGTGCGGGCGCGTCCCCGGGCGTACGAGTTCCTCAGGGTGCGGCTCGAAGGTGACGGCGACGCTCCGCAACCCGCGCTCGCGCGCGATGGCGACCGCGCGCTCGATCACCCGCCGGTGGCCGCGGTGCACCCCGTCGAACACGCCGATGGTGACGACAGACCTTCCCGAACCCTGCACACCAGGCCCCATTCGCTCGTCACGGATCAACCGCACCCAAGCCTGCCATGCGCGTCACTGTCCCCCGCAACCCAGGGGGATGTCACCGTACCGGCTCGTGCAGCCGCCCGCCTCCCGTCAGCGGATAGGATCGGGCATCGTGCCTCGTTACGCGCTGCTGATCCTGCCTGCCTTCAACCGGGTCTACGCCGAGAGCTCCGTCCGGCTGACCCGCAACGAGCTGGCCGTCTTCAGCGCGCGCGGGCTGGGCGGGCAGGTCCTGGGCAGCGACGAGACCACCATCGGCGGCGTCCCCTACGTGACGTTCGAGACGGCCGAGCCGCTGAGCCGGGCGCACCTCGCGCTGCTGTCCAACCTCTCCTCCGTCTACGCCCTGTTCGGCGTGGAGGGCGAGCTGCTCAGGCCGCTGCCCGTGCACCGGCTCGACCGGCTCAGCAGCGACCTGATCACCATCCAGAAATACGCCGGCAAGACCAACGAGCACTTCACCAAGCTGCTGCTCAACGTCACAGCGCTGGCCACCCGCAAGGGGCTGGGCGAGCGGCTGGCGGTGTTCGACCCGATGTGCGGCCGCGGCACCACCCTCAACCAGGCCCTCATGTACGGCTACGACGCCTACGGCCTCGACGTCGACGGGAAGGACTTCGAGGCCTACACCGGCTTCGTCAAGACCTGGCTGCGCAACAAACGGCTCAAGCACACCGCCGAGACCGTGCCGGTGCGCCGCGAGCGGGCGCTGGCGGGGCGGCGGCTCAACGTCACGTTCGGGCTGTCGAAAGAGGCGTTCAGAGCCGGCGACGTGCAGCGCCTGACCGTGGTTCACGCCGACACGCTGAAGAGCCGCGAGTTCTTCAAGCCGCGCTCCTTCGACGTCGTGGCGACCGACGCCCCCTACGGCGTCCAGCACGGCAGCAAGGGCGGCGGCGGATTGTCACGCAGCCCCGTGGAGTTGCTGGACAAGGCCGTACCGGGCTGGACCGAGCTGCTGCGCCCCGGCGGCGCGATGGGCATCGCCTGGAACACCTACGGCGGCAAGCGCGCCGAACTGGCCAGGCTCCTCACCGGCGCGGGCCTCGACGTGATGGACTATCCCGACTTCGAGCACTGGGTCGACCAGGCGATCATGCGCGACATCATCGTCGCCCGCAAACCCGGCTGAGCGCGCCGGCCGCGCTCACGCCGCTCACCCGAGCCACCCGAGCTCATCCCGCGAAGACGGCGAGCGGCTTGGCCAGCGCGCCCTTCTCCTCCACGAGCGCGAGCAGCTCACCGTCGGGCCCGAACACACCGATCGGGCCGGAGCCGAGGCCGGCGGCGGGCAGCCGGCCGCCGTGCCCGATCACGCGGGCCTCCTCCGCGGTGACGTCTCTGCGCGGGAAGACCGCCGCGACCGCCGCGCCGATCGGCAGGATCTCGCACTCCTCGGCGAGCTGCTCGACCGTCCTGGCCAGCGACAGGTCGTAGGGGCCCACCCTGGTGCGCCGCAGCCGCGTCAGGTGGCCGCCGACCCCGAGCTCCGCCCCGAGGTCGCGGGCCAGCGCCCGGATGTAGGTGCCGCTGGAGCAGGTCACGACCGCGTCGACGTCCACGACGTCGTCGCCGGCCCTGGTGTCCAGCACCGCGAACTCGCTCACGGTCACCGGCCTGGCCTGCAGCTCGACCGCCTCGCCCGCACGCGCCTTCTTGTAGGCCCGCTGCCCGTTGACCTTGATCGCACTGACCTGCGGCGGGATCTGCATGATCGCGCCCGTCAGCGCGGTGGCGCCCTTGTGGATCTCGGTCTCGGCGACACCGGAGGCCGACGCGGTGGCGGTGACCTCGCCCTCGGCGTCGTCGGTGTTGGTGCTCACGCCGAGCCGGATGGTGGCTTCGTAGACCTTCTCCGTCAGCGCCAGATGACCGAGCAGCCTGGTCGCCTTCTCCACGCCGACCACCAGCACGCCCGTCGCCATCGGGTCGAGCGTGCCCGCGTGCCCCACCCGCCGGGTGCCCGCCACGCGCCGCATCTTGGCCACCACGTCGTGGGACGTCCAGCCGGCCGGCTTGTCGACGATGATCAGACCGCTCTGGGCCATCAGGCCTTCCTCAGCTCTCGCCGGAACTTCACCATGGTGTCCTCCACGCTGTCCTGGGAGGTGTAGCCGGCCGCGTTGTGGTGCCCGCCGCCGCCCAGCGCCGCGCACACGGCGGCCACGTCGACGTTGCCCTTGGACCGGGTCGACACCTGCCAGTAGCCCTGGTCGTCCTCCTTGAGCACCACCGAGACCTCGGCCTCGTCGGTCCGGCGCAGGATGTCGATGACGCCTTCGAGCTCGGAGTAGGGCAGTCCGTACGCGGCCCGGTCGACCTGGGAGACGTACGTCCACACGAGCCCGTCCTCCAGCGTCACCCGCTCCAGCGCCCCGGCGAGCACCTTGAGGTAGCCGAACGGGGAACGGTCCCACAACTCGCGGGCGATCTCGTCGGTACGCAGCCCGGTGGCGACCAGCCTGGCAGCCATGTGGTGCACGGCGGGCGTGGTCGTGGAGTAACGGAACGACCCGGTGTCGGTCACCAGGCCGGCGTACAGGCAGGTGGCGATGTCGCGGTCGAGCTGCCCGCCGAGCCGGTAGATCAGCTCCTCGGCCAGCATGGCCGTGGCCGCGGCCGTGGAGTCGATGAGGCTGAGCGTGCCGAACTCGCCCTCGTTGGAGGGGTGGTGGTCGACCACGATGACCTCGCGTGCCCTGGCGGTGCTGGCGCCCAGGAGCCCCAGCCGCTGGAACGTCGACGAGTCGAACGTGACCATCAGGTCGGGGGACTCGGGGAACTCCTCCGGCGGCACCAGCATCTCCTGGCCCGGCAGGAAGCGCAGCAGCCGCGGCACGACGAAATGGTGGTCGCCGAACGACGTCACGACCCGCTTGCCCATCGAGCGCAGCGTAAAGGCGACGGCCAGCATCGAGCCGAGCGCGTCGCCGTCGGGGGTCACGTGGCAGGCCATCGCCACCTCGTCGGCCTGCCGGATCAGGTGCAGCGCCCGGCTCCACGCGGCCTCGGGGACCGCGCACTCGTCCGGCGGCCGCCCGTTGACCCGCGGCGGCTCAGCCCTGTCGCGAACGTCGGGCGTCACGCCTGGTCGTCCCTGCCCGTGGCACCCCCGTCGTCGCCCTCGTCGGGCTTGCGGTAGGGGTCGGCCTCACCCGCGTAGGAGGCGCTCCTGGCCTGCCGCGCCACCTCGGCGTCGCGCGCCCTGGCGGCGCTGATCAGATCGTCGAGCTGGCGCGCGCTGTCGGGCAGCGGGTCGTGCTTGAACGTCAGCGTGGGGGTGAACCGGACGCCGGTCTGGCGTCCGACCTCGGAGCGGATGATGCCCTTGGCGCTCTCGAGGGCCGCAGCGCTGTCGGCCCGCTCGGCCTCCGAGCCGAACACCGTGTAGAACACCGTCGCCTCACGCAGGTCAGCGGTGATGCGCGTGTCGGTCACGGTGACGAAGCCCAGGCGCGGATCCTTGATCCGGCGCTCCAGCATCTCGGCGACGATCTGCTGGATGCGGTCGGCGAGCTTGCGCGCTCGTGCGGCATCCACCATGGTTCGCTCCCCCTCACGCACGACCTGGCCGTGCAGTCGTTCAGTCTTCGTCGGTGTAGAGCCGGTGCCGGGCCGACAGCAGCTCGATCTCAGGGCGGAAGGCCACCATGCGCTCGCAGGCGTCCAGCACGTCCGTGCAGTTTCCCGCTGAGGCGGAGACCACCGCGATGCCGATCTCCGCCCTGCGGTGCAGGTCGAGATGGCCGGTCTCAGCCACCGCGACGCCGGGGTAACGGCGCTGGACCTCGGCGATCAACGGGCGTACGGCTGAGCGCTTCTGCTTCAGCGACCTGACGTCGCCGAGCAGGATGTCCAGGGTCAAAGCACCCACATACATCGTTGGCTACCACCGCTTGTCCTGGTGAGGTGGACGCACGCCCGGCCTGCTGCGGTGGGGACCAGGCCAGGGCGTGCGAGAGGCGCCCGGCGGATGTCCCGCCGGGCGCCCGGCCGCGCGTCACACGCGCGGCTTCTCCCGCATCTCGAACGTCTCGATCACGTCGTCGACCCGCAGATCGTTGTAGCCGATCCCGATGCCGCACTCGAAGCCCTCGCGGACCTCGGTCGCGTCATCCTTGAAGCGACGCAGGGACGAGACGGTCAGGTTGTCGGCGATGACGACGCCATCGCGGATCACCCTGGCCTTGCTGTTGCGGACGATCACGCCGGAGCGGACCAGCGAACCGGCGACGTTGCCGATCTTCGGCACCTTGAAGATCTCGCGGACCTCCGCGGTGCCCAGCTGGGCCTCCTCGAACTCGGGCTTGAGCATGCCCTTGAGCGCCGCTTCGATCTCCTCGATCGCCTGGTAGATGACCGAGTAGTAGCGGATGTCGACGCCCTCGCGCTCGGCCAGGTCGCGTGCCCGGGGCTCGGGCCGGACATTGAAGCCGATGATGACCGCGTTGTCGTCGGCGACAGCCAGGTTGACGTCGTACTCGGTGATCGCGCCGACCGCGCGGTGCAGGACACGGAGCCTGACCTCGTCGCCGACGTCGATCTTGAGCAGGGCGTCTTCCAGGGCCTCCACCGAACCGGACACGTCGCCCTTGATGATGAGCTTGAGCTCGTCGACGCTGCCCTTCTCGAGGTCCTTGAAGATGTCCTCGAGGCTGCGGCGACGGCTCGACTTCGCCATGTCGGCGCTGCGCTTGCGCGCCGCGCGCTGCTGGGCGATCTGCCGCGCCATGCGGTCGTCGGTGACCACGATGAAGTTGTCACCGGCGCTCGGCACGGCCGTCAGACCCATCACCAGGACCGGACGGGACGGGGTGGCCTCCTCGACCGGCTCACCGGTGTCGTCGAGCAGGGCGCGGACGCGGCCGAAGGCCTCGCCGCACACGATCGAGTCGCCCACCCGCAGCGTGCCGCGCTGGACCAGGACGGTCGCGACGGGGCCACGGCCACGGTCGAGGTGCGCCTCGATCGCGATGCCCTGAGCGTCCATCGACGGGTTGGCCCGCAGGTCGAGCTCGGCGTCCGCGGTCAGCAGGATGGCCTCGAGGAGCTGGTCGATGCCCGTGCCGTTCTTCGCCGAGATGTCGACGAAGAGGGTCGAGCCGCCGTATTCCTCCGCCACCAGGCCGTATTCGGTGAGCTGGGCGCGCACCTTGTTGGGGTCTGCGCCCTCCTTGTCGACCTTGTTGACCGCGACCACGACCGGCACCTCGGCAGCCTGGGCGTGGTTGAGGGCCTCGATCGTCTGCGGCTTCACGCCGTCGTCGGCCGCGACCACCAGCACCGCGATGTCGGTGGACTTCGCGCCTCGGGCACGCATGGCGGTGAACGCCTCGTGACCCGGGGTGTCGATGAAGGTGACCTTGCGGTCCTGGCCCTCGTGCTCGGCCGAGACCTGGTAAGCGCCGATGTGCTGGGTGATGCCACCCGCCTCGCGCGCCACCACGTTGGTCTTGCGGATGGCGTCGAGCAGCTTGGTCTTACCGTGGTCGACGTGACCCATGACGGTCACCACCGGCGGGCGCGCGGCCAGGTCGGCCTCATCGCCCTCGTCCTCGCCGAACTCGATGTCGAAGGCCTCGAGAAGCTCGCGGTCCTCCTCCTCCGGGCTGACCACCTGGATGTTGTAGTCGAGCTCGGCTCCGAGCAGCTGCAACGTCTCCTCGTTGACCGACTGCGTCGCCGTCACCATCTCGCCGAGGTGCAGCATGATCTGCACGAGCGCGGCGGGGTTGGCGCCGATGCGGTCGGCGAAGTCGGACAGCGACGCTCCCCGCGGAAGGCGGATCGTCGCGCCGTTGCCACGAGCGACCTGCACGCCGCCGATCGCGGGCGCCGACATGTTGTCGAACTCCTGGCGCCTCTGCCGCTTGGACTTGCGCCCACGCGCGGGACGGCCACCGGGACGCCCGAAGGCTCCCGCGGTGCCGCCGCCACGACCGCGACCGCCGCCACCAGGCCGGCCGCCGAAGCCGCCGGGACCGCCGGTGCCGGTGCGCGGACCGGCACCGCCGCCACCGGGACGGCCGGCGTAGCCGCCGCCACCGCCGCCGGGACGACCGCCGCCGCCACCCGGACGGCCTCCGCCGCCCGGACGGCCGCCACCACCGCCGCCACCGCCGGGACGACCGCCGCCGCCACCACCGGGGCCGGCAGGACGGCCCTGCGGCATCATCATCGGGTTGGGACGCGGGCCCCCGGGACGGGGACCGCCGGCACCGGGACCGGGACGCGCGCCGCCCGCGGGCGGGCCGGGACGCGGACCAGCGGTGCCCGGCCTGCCCTCGCCGCCGCCACGGCCCTGCGGCGGACGCGGGATCGCGCCGTCGCGGGGCGGGCCGTCACGGCGCTCACGCTGGCCGGGACCGCCGCCGTCGCGGTTGCCTCCCGGACGCGGCGGGCGGGACTGGCCCATGCCGCTGGCGTTGGACGAGAACGGGTTGTTTCCGGGACGCGGACCACGCGGACCGGGCTTGGGCCCTGGACGCGGACCGCCGCCTGACTGGCCGCCGGACCGCGGCGCCTGCGGGGAGCCGCCGCCTCCGGGACCGGGACGGGGCGCGGGACCGGGCTTGGGACCCGGGCGGGCCGCCGGTCCCGGCCGCGGGCCGGGACGCGCGGGCGTGCCGCTTTCGAAACGTGCCTGTGGAGCGCCGGACTCGCCGCGCGCGGCCTCGGGCTGCTGCTGCGGCTGGTGCGGCATGGGCACCGCCGGACGCGGCTGGCCGCCGCCCGCGGGGCCCGGACGCGGACCGGGCTTGGGACCCGGACGCGAGGGGGTCGGCGCCTGCGCGCCGTTACCGGCCTGGCCGTCGGCCTGCCGGGGGGCAGCCCTCGGGGGCTGCGGTTTACTGGACGGCTGACCGCCGCCTCTGGAGGGCCCACCCTTGGATGCGCCCAGAGCTTCGGTGAGCCTGCGGACCACCGGCGCTTCGATGGTCGAGGACGCCGAACGGACGAACTCTCCCATCTCTTGGAGCTTGGCCATGACGACCTTGCTCTCTACGCCGAACTCCTTAGCGAGCTCGTATACCCGGACCTTCGCCACTGCACTCCCTTACTCGGCCCGGGAGGCTGGCTGTGCCGTCCGGACCGTCGCTACCTTGACGTCTTCATCGCCGCGTGCTCATCAGGCGCTCATAGCAATCTGACTCCGCCCATCAACTCGGCGTCCTACATGACATTTCGTGGTCTCCTTCCAGGTGCGCCCGCACGCGCGAGACGTCAAGCGGCCCCGGCGCGCGGAACGCGCGCGGGAACGCTCGGCGACGCTCGGCAAGCTCCAGACAACTCGTGGACGGATGCAGCGATGCACCACGTCCGGGGAGCCGTCCTCGCAGGTCGGGAACCACATGGTCCTCGACCCGCACCAGGCGGAGCAGCTCGGACTTAGCCGTGCGGACCCTGCAGCCCACACAGGTGCGCTGTGGGGCGGCCAGGCCACCATATTCCAGCTTACCGTGTCGACGCATCTACGGAACCGGCGGCATCCTCGGCTTGGGTGTCGGGACGGATGTCGATCCGCCATCCTGTCAGTCGCGCGGCGAGCCGGGCGTTCTGCCCCTCTTTCCCGATGGCCAGCGAGAGCTGGTAGTCGGGAACGGTCACGCGCGCCACCCGTCCGTCGAGATCAAGGACCTCAACATGGGAAACGCGCGCGGGGGACAGTGCATTCCCCACGAATTCGCCCGGATCTTCTGACCAGTCGATGATATCGATCTTCTCGCCGTGCAGCTCCGTCATGACGTTACGGACCCGTGACCCCATCGGGCCGATGCACGCGCCCTTGGCGTTGACGCCCGGCTTGCGCGACCTGACCGCGATCTTCGTACGGTGGCCCGCCTCGCGCGCCACCGCCGCGATCTCCACGGTGCCGTCGGCGATCTCCGGCACCTCGAGTGCGAACAGCTTCTTCACCAGCCCGGGATGCGTGCGCGACAGGGTGACCGACGGGCCCTTGTGGCCCTTCTTCACCTGCACCACGTAGGCGCGGATGCGCTCGCCGTGCACGTATTCCTCGCCGGGGACCTGCTCGGCGTGGGGCAGCACGGCCTCGATCTTGCCGAGGTCGACCAGCACCACGCGCGGGTCCTTGCCCTGCTGGATGACGCCGGAGACGAGCTCGCCCTCACGGCTGGCGAACTCACCGAAGTTGATCTCGTCTTCGGCGTCGCGCAACTGCTGCAGGATGACCTGCTTGGCGGTGGTGGCGGCGATCCTGCTGAAATTGCTGGGCGTATCGTCATATTCCCTGACGATCTCGCCCTCGTCGTCGATCTCCGCGGCCCAGATCGTGACGTGACCGCTCTGCCTGTCAAGCTCGGCACGCGCCTTGGGGGCGGCGCCGTCGGTGCGGAAGTAAGCGATCAGCAGCGCGTCCTCGATCGCCTTGACGACCAGGTCGAAGGAGATGTCCTTCTCCCGTTCGAGGCTGCGCAGGACGCTCATGTCGATGTCCACGACGGCTCCCCCCTTAGCCTTCGTCGCCGTCGACGTCGTCGATCCGGCGGAACTCCACTTGTACCCGTCCCCGGGCCAGGTCTTCGTAATCAAGCCTGCGGGCGGCGCCCGCGAGGTCGAGGTCGACGCCGCCGTCGTCGGCCGCCATGATGCGACCCTCCACGACGGAGCCGTCTCTCATCTCGGCCTTCACCAGCCGTCTGGCCGCGCGGCGCCAGTGGCGCGGCTCGGTGAGCGGGCGGTCGACGCCGGGCGAGGAGACCTCGAGCGTGTAGGCGGACTGGCCCATCGCGTCGGTGTCGTCGAGCGCCGCGGAGACCGCCTGGCTGACGTCGGCGATGTGGTCGAGACTCACCCCGCCGTCCCGGTCGACGATCACGCGCAGCAGCCGTCTCTTTCCGGCCTGCGTGACCGTGATGTCCTCCAGGTCGAGGCCCTCCGCGCTGACCACGGGCTCAAGGAGCTTCATCAGGTGGTCGCGGGATGATGCGCTGCCCATGCCGACCTCCCCTATTGTCATGTCTCAGCCGGGCGGACCTCGCCTTCGGCTCTCCGCCGCCTGGCCGCTCGGCCAGCGGCGACAGTTGACACCCTATCCGTACGGGGACACGAAAAGAGCGCCACTCGTCGTGCTCGAATGGCGGAGCGTCGGCTGACAACGATCCGGGTGCCAGCCCGTACGATGCTACCGATGAGAAAGCTGCCCGGCGGGCCGCCGCCGCGGCATCGACGCGGCACGGCGGTCGAGCGGCAGGCCGATGAGCAGGTTTCTCGTCGGTCTGCTCCGTGAACAGTGGGAGGTCAAGCCCGTGCGCCCGCGTCAGCTCTCCCGGCGTGCCCTGCTGGCTGGCGGAGCGGCCGCCCTCACCTCGTGCAGCGCGTCCGGCCCTTCGCAACCCTCCTCGCCGCCGTCCGACTCCCCGGAGACCGTGCTGGTGAAGGGACTGATCGCCGAGAAGGAGAGCACGATCGCGCTCTACTCGTCGCTGATCGCCGACGGGGCGCAGAAGCTCGTGCCGTTCCGCGAGCGGCACCAGGCGCACGTCGACGCGCTGCGCCGACACGCGCCGATGACCTCGCCCGCCGCGGCGGGTTCGCCGTCAGGCTCGCCGTCGGGGCGGGCCACCCCGAGTGCGCCGCAGAAGAAACCCTCGCTGGCCCGGCTGCGGGCGCTGGAGGGCAAGGCCGCGGCCCGGCGCGCCCGCCAGCTCGCCGGCCTGTCGCCGGGGATGGCCCAGCTCGTCGCCAGCATCGGCGCCTGCGAGGCCGCCCACGCCGCCGCCCTGCCGAGGTCGTTGTGAACGACATCGACAAGCTGCGCAAGGCGCTGGCCGCGGAGCATGCCGCGCTGTTCGCGTACGGACTGCTCGGGGCGCGCACGTCGGGTTCGACGCGTGACAGGATGACCGCCGCCTTCGACGCCCACCGCGCACGCCGCGACCAGCTGCGTGGCTACATCACCTCGCGCGGCGGCGAGCCCGCGGAGCCCGACGCCTCCTACGCGCTGCCGTTCGTGCCCTCCGGCAACGCCCAGGCCGCCAAGCTGGCGGTGCACCTGGAGAGCGGCGTCACGGCCGCCTACCTCGAGCTGGCGGCGGCGCAGGACGACGCGCTGCGCCGCTACGCCGCGCTGGCCATGCAGGAGGCCGTGACCCGCTCCTACGCCTTCCGGCCCGCCCAGCCTCCGGCCTTCCCCGGCATGCCCCCGCCGCCGGCCGCGACGTCGTCGCCTTCGTCCTCACCGGTACAGGACGGAGAGTAGGTCGGGCCCGAGGCGCTCGACGGCGGCAGCGTCGAGCTGGTAGTAGACGACCGAGCCGCGCCGGTGGGTGTGCACGAGTTCGGCCTCCCTGAGCCTGCGCAGGTGCCTGGAGACCTGGGGTGCGGTCATGCCGAGCTGGGTGGCCAGCTCGGCGGTGGCGACCGGGTTGCGCAGGATCGCGTAGCACAGCCGCAGCCTGGTCGGGTCCTGCAGGGCGGCGAGCCGGCGCCGGGCGGTCTCCAGGGTCGGCGCGGGAGCGGCGCCGGCGCTGTACTGGATGACGACGGGATAGCCGGGAAAGTGCTTGATCACGAGGTGCGGCCGGCCGTGCACGGTCGGCACGATCAGGCAGGGACGTCCGTCGTCCACGCGGGCGGTGGCGCTGTAGAGCTTGTCGAACACGATGCGCAGCGACCCTGACACCGTCCTGGTCGCGGTGGCGGTCGGGAGGTCGGCGAGTGCCAGGGGCCCGCGCCTGCGCAGGGCACGGGTACGCAGTGCCCCGTCGTGGTCGAGCGCCTGGCGCAGCGACGGCCATTCGGCGTCGAACGCGGCGGCGGCGAAGCGGGTGAGGAAGGCGATCAGCTCCTGGCGGAACCCCTCGGGGTCGGCGCGCAGCCGGGTGCCGATCTCCTCCCGGCTGGAGGAGATCAGCCGCATGCGGTTCAGCTCCTCGTCGCCGAGCAGCGGCACCAGCTCGGTGTCGTTCTTGCCGATCAGGGCCTGCACGGTCATCGCGGTGAAGTCGCCGATGGGCAGCTCGGCCACCTCCCGCAGCTCGCCGGCCAGGGTGCGCTTGGGCGCGGCGGACAGCGGCAGCAGGTAGCGGGCGCGGAAGGCTCCCCAGAGCGGCGCCCAGGTGGCGGCCGCGGCGAGCAGCCCGCCTGACAGGTCACGGTGCGCCCTGGCCGCCCAGGCCGCGCTGGCGGGGTGGTGTCCCGGCTCGTCCAGCGCGTGCAGGCAGGCGCACAGCTCCGCCAGCGGCGAGCGCCGCACGACGATGGATGGGGTGGCGGATGGGTCGAGATACAGCGTGACGGCCACCCTGCACATTACCGCGTACGCGTCAATCTCCTTGCGGGTGACCCCCCGTTTACCCAGGCTGTCGCCTCATGACTGAGGCATTGCACGTCGTCAAGCATCCGACCGCCTTCTACTCGGCGGGCGCCACGACCGTCTTCGCGTCGAAGTTCGACCAGCGCTTCTCCTACTGCCTGTACGTGCCGTCCACGCACGACCCGGACGGCGCCCCCCTGCCGATGGTGGTGCTGCAGCACGGGACCGGGCGGCGCGGCCCTCAGTACCGCGACAACTTCGCCGGGTGGGCCGAGGAGCATGGCTGCCTGGTGCTCGCCCCGCTCTTCCCCGCCGGCATCGAGGACCCGCACGACCTGCACGCCTTCAAGTTCATCCGGTACGGGGACATCCGCTTCGACCGCGTCCTGCTGGCCATGGTGGACGAGGTCGCCGAGCGCTTCAACGTGGAGGCCGGACGCTTCCTGCTGCACGGGTTCTCGGGCGGCGGCCAGTTCGTGCACCGGTTCGGCTACCTGCATCCCGACCGTTTGTCCGGATTGTCCATTGGTGCGCCGGGGCGGATAACGTACATCGACCACACCAGCCCGTGGTGGACCGGGATGAAGGGGTTCGAGGAGGAGTTCGGCTGCCCGCCCAGGGTGGAGGAGTTGCGCGACGTGCCGGTGCAGATGGTCGTGGGCAGCGCCGACGTGGAGACCTGGGAAATCAACAACCACGGTGACAGCAACTGGATGGACGGCGCCGACGCCCACGGCATCACGCGCGTCGAGCGGCTCACGGCGCTGCGCGACAACTTCGAGGAGCACGGCATCCGCGTGCGGTTCGACGTCGTGCCCGGCGTCGGCCACCAGCCGATGCGGGTGCTGGAGCCGGTCAAGGACTTCTTCGCATCGATCCTCACCCCCCGGGAGTCATCATGAAGATCAAGCTGCTGGCCACCGTCGCGGCGGCCGTGACCCTCAGCGGCTGCGCCGTGGGCGGCGAGAGCGCCGACGCGGGAGCCGCCTATCCGAACAAGGCCCTGTCGATCATGGCGCCGGGCAGCCCCGGCGGGGGCTGGGACACGCGGGCGCGCGGCCTCGTCAACGCGCTCAGCGCATGCAAGGTGGCCGACGTGGACGCCACGGTGACCAACGTGCCCGGCGCGGGCGGCACGATCGGGCTGGCGCAGTTCGCCAAGCACAAGGGCGACCCCTACCAGCTCATGGTCATGGACAGCGTGACCATGCTGGGCGGCATCGTGAGCAACAAGTCTCCGGTGGACCTGTCCGAGCTCACCCCCGTCGCCGGGCTGAGCCGGGGACCGAGCGCCATCGTGGTGCCGGCGAAGTCGCCGTACAAGGATCTGAAGTCGCTGATCGACGCGATGGAGGCCAAGCCCCGCAGCGTCAAGTGGACGGGCGGCTCGCTCGGCGGACCCGGCCAGATGACCGTGGCGGGGCTGGCCAAGCAGCGTGGCATCGCCGCCAAGGAGATCAACTTCGTGCCCACCGCGGGTGGCGGCGAGTCCATGAACCTACTGCTCAGCGGCGCCGCCACGGCGGGCATCGACACGGTGGCCGAGCTGCGCTCCCAGATCGAGGCGGGCGAGCTGCGGGCGTTGTCCGTCGACTCCGAGCAGCGGGTCCCGGGCCTCGACGCTCCCACGATGAAGGAGCTCGGACTGGGCGAGGAGGCGGTTTCCACGCTGGCCGGCGTACTCGCGCCCGCCGGGCTGACCAAGGAGCAGCAGCAGGACGTGATCGCTCTGTTCGACAAGGTGCGCAAGACCTCCTGCTGGAAGAAGGACCTGGAGCGCAACAACTGGACCGAGGACTGGAAGCCGGGCGAGGAGTTCGGCAAGGTGCTGGACGAGCAGCGCACGCAGGTCACCGCCATCCTGGGCGAGCTGGGGCTCGGCAAGTGACGCAGCGGATCGTCTCCGCCGGCTTCCTGCTCGCCGCCGTGGTCGTGCTGGCCCAGGCCTACGCGATCCCGCAGGGCAACGGCTACCAGGCCGTGGGGCCGCGCGCGTTCCCGCTGCTGGTCGGCGGCGCGCTCGCGGTGGTCTCCGTGATCGGGCTCGTGCAGGCCTTCAGACCGGGCGCAGGAGCCGGCGCACAGGACGCCGAGGCGGAGGAGACGCACTGGCCGTCGGTGCTGATGCTGGTGGCGGCGCTGGCGGGTTACGCCCTGGTCCTGGTCCCCGCCGGCTACTGGCAGGCCACGACCGTGTTCTTCGCGGTCGTGGCCAGGGTGCTGGGCAGCAGGAAGGTGCTGCGCGACGTGATCGTGGGGCTGGTGCTGGCGCTGGCCACGTACTTCCTGTTCGACCGGCTGCTCGGCATCACGCTGCCGCCCGGCCTGGTCAGATTGGCGATCTGAGATGGACGTGCTCGGCAACCTGCTCGACGGCTTCGGCCACGCGCTGAGCCTGCAGAACCTGCTCCTAGCCGTCCTCGGCGTCACCATCGGCACGCTGGTGGGAGTGCTGCCGGGTCTGGGGCCTGCCACGACCATCGCGCTGCTGCTGCCGCTGACGTTCGTGTTCGAGCCGGTGGGGGCGTTCGTGATGTTCGCCGGCATCTACTACGGCGGCATGTACGGCGGCTCGACCACCGCCATCCTGCTCAACATCCCCGGCGAGACCGCCTCCATCCCCACGACGATGGAGGGTTATCCCATGGCCAGGCGCGGCCGGGCGGGGGCGGCGCTGGCGACGGCGGCCATCGGGTCGTTCGTCGCGGGCACGATCTCCACGGTCGTCATCACCTTCCTGGCCCCGGGCATGTCGAACATCGCCAAGCTCATCCAGCCGGCCGAGTACTTCTCGATCATGGTGCTCGCGTTCGTGACGGTCACCTCGCTGATGGGCGACTCGATCGTGCGCGGGTTGTCGAGCCTGCTGCTCGGGCTGACGATCGGGATGGTCGGGATCGACCAGATGACCGGCCAGCCGCGCTTCGCGTTCGGGCTGCCCGAACTGTACGAAGGGTTGTCGGTGGTGGCGCTCGCGGTCGGGTTGTTCGCCGTGGCCGAGGCGGTCTCCACGGCCGCCTCCCGCCACCGGCCCCAGCAGGCTCCCGTCACGGTCGAGGGCCGGATCGGGATGACCCGCGACGACTGGCGCCGCTCGTGGAAGCCGTGGCTGCGCGGGACGGCCTTCGGGCTGCCCATCGGGTCGCTGCCCGCCGGAGGCGCCGAGTTGCCCACATTCCTCAGCTACAACGTGGAGAAGCGGCTGTCGCGGCACAAGGAGGAGTTCGGGCAGGGCGCCATCGAGGGGGTCGCGGGCCCCGAGGCGGCCAACAACGCGGCGTTCTCCGGGGTGCTGGTGCCACTGCTCACGCTGGGCATCCCGACCTCGGCCACGGCGAGCATGTTGCTGATCGCGTTCCAGATCTACGACGTGCAACCTGGACCGCGGCTCTTCGACCAGCAGCCGGTGCTGGTGTGGACACTGATCGCGAGCCTCTATCTCGGCAACGTGATGCTGCTCGTGCTGAACCTGCCGCTGATCCGGGTGTGGGTGAAGCTGCTCAGCGTGCCCACCGCGCTGCTGACGGCCGCCATCCTGACCTTCGCCACGCTGGGGGTCTACTCGATCTCGCAGAGCGTGTTCGAAGTGCTGATCGCGTACGGGTTCGGGCTGCTGGGGTGGGTGCTGCACCGTGCGCGGTATCCGGTGGCGCCACTCATTCTGGGGGCGGTGCTGGGGCCGTTGATGGAGGTGCAGTTCAGGAGGGCGCTGGCGTTCAGCGAGGGTGACCCTTCGGTGTTCGTGACGCGGCCGGTGTCGCTGGCGATCCTGCTCGTGGCGGCGGCGTGCCTGATCGGGCCGGCGATCGTACGCGGGCGCGCCAGAGCCTCTGCGCCGCCACCGCCCGCCGAAACGCCGTCCGGCTGACCCCGCCGGAACGCCGTCCGCCGGCATGGCGCGGCGCTCGTACCCATGCGGGCGCCCCGGCCCCCGGGCGGCGGCTGACCCGTCGACCGCCGCCGCTGACGGCCGGCCGTCAGCGGCGGCGGCAGATCATGTACTCCGTCGTGGGGCTCTCGCGCAGCACGCGCACCAGGCGTCGCTCCACGGGATAGAGCAGGGCTCCGGCCAGCCAGCCGGTCACCTCGGTCAGCGTCACCGCGCGCAGCAGCCCGCCCCACAGCTTGCGCCACAGGGCGTGGCCGTCGACCTGGGCGTTCATCAGCACCAGCATGGGGACGCGGTGGATCACGTCGAACCCGGCCTCGTCGAGGGCTCTGGTGATCCACGGCAGGGTGCGGTTGACCTGGTAGTCGGAGCGTTCCTCGGGCCTTTGCAGGAAGTTCTCCGACAGCACGAAGACGCCGCCGGGCCTGACCGCCTCGCCGATGGCGTGCAGGGCCGCCCGGTAGCGGGCGTCGTCGGTGATGTGGAAGAGCATGTCCATGGCCGAGACGGCGTCGAACGAGCCGGGCTCCAGCGCGTCTCCGGGCTCGGCGATGTCGAGCTGGAGGAAGGAGAATTTGGGGAAGCGGGAGCGCAGCCGTTCCACCGCCGCCTCGGTGAGGTCGCTGCCGGTGACGGACCCGGCGCCGAGCTCGCGCCACAGGCGGACGTAGAAGCCGGTGCCGGACCCGACGTCGAGCACCCGCGCCTTGGGCAGGTCCAGCCCGAGGGAGGTCACCTCACGGCGAAATCCCTCGGCACGCACGCGATACATCCAGATATTGAACGCCCGGCCGAGCGCCTTGTATCCGACACCGCTCTCTGTCCAATCGGACTCCAGGCGTCGTTCCCAGAAGTCTTTCACGTCGGTATGTGGCTTCATCACACCGAGGTTTACAGCCTGTCGACGCGCCGTCAAACCTGGACGCCTTGCGCCCGCATGTACGTGAATTGCCGGTGGACGTGGTCAGGAGCCCGAGCAGGCGGCGACGACCCGGTCGACGGCCTCTGCCAGCGGGATCTCGTCCTTGTCCCCCGACACGCGGTCGCGCAGCTCCACCACGCCCTGCGACAGGCCGCGCCCGACCACCACGATCGTGGGCAGCCCGAGCAGCTCGGCGTCCTTGAACTTCACTCCCGGCGAGACCTGCGCCCTGTCGTCCACCAGCACCCGCAGGCCGCGCGACTCCAGCTCGGCGCCCAGTTTCAGCGCCGCCTCGACCTGATTGTCCTTGCCGGTGCCGACGATGTGCACGTCGGCGGGCGCGACCTCGCGCGGCCAGGCCAGCCCGAGCGTGTCGTGCCGCTGCTCGGCGATGACCGCCACGGCGCGGGAGACGCCGATGCCGTAGGAGCCCATCGTGACGCGGACCGGCTTGCCGTCGGGGCCGAGCGCGTCGAGCCCGGCCACGTCGGCGTATTTGCGGCCGAGCTGGAAGATGTGACCGATCTCGATGCCGCGGTCGATGGACAGCTCGGAGCCGCAGCGGGGGCAGTCGTCGCCCGCGCGCACCTCGGCGGCCTCGATCGTGCCGTCGGGGACGAAGTCGCGCCCGGCGACCACGTTGGCGGCGTGCTTGCCCGGCTCGTTTGCACCTGTCACCCAGGAGCTTCCGGTGACGACGCGCGGGTCGACGAGGTAGCGGATGCCGAGCTCGCGCAGGACCTGCGGCCCGATGTAGCCGCGCACGAGGCCCGGGTGCCTGGCGAAGTCGGCGGCCTCGAAGATGGCGGGCTCGCCGGGCGCGAGGGCGGCCTCGAGGCGCTTGAAGTCGACCTCGCGGTCGCCGGGCACGCCGATGACCAGCGTCTCGGTCTTGTCGGAGCCGGGCGTGCTCACCTTGACGACGACGTTCTTCAGCGTGTCGGCGGCGGTGACGGACAGGCCGTGGTGCTCGTTGACGTACGACACCAGCGTCTCGATGGTCGGGGTGTCGGGGGTGTCCATGACGCGCGGCGCCGGCACGTCGTCGAAGGAACGGGCGGCGGGCGCCGGCGTGACGACGGCCTCGGCGTTGGCCGCGTAGCCGCAGGCGCGGCAGGCGACGAACGTGTCCTCGCCGGTGGGCGTGGGCGCCAGGAACTCCTCCGAGGCCGAGCCGCCCATCGCTCCCGACTGCGCGAAGACGATCTTGTAGGTGATGCCGAGACGGTCGAACGTGCGGATGTAGGTCTCGCGGTGCTGCTCGTAGGAGCGCTTGAGCCCGTCGTCGTCGAGGTCGAAGGAGTAGGAGTCCTTCATGAGGAACTCGCGGCCGCGCAGGATGCCCGCCCTGGGCCGCGCCTCGTCACGGTATTTGGTCTGGATCTGGTAGAGGGTGACCGGGAAGTCCTTGTAGGAGGAGTATTCGCCTTTGACGAGGTCGGCGAAGAGCTCCTCGTGTGTGGGGCCGAGCAGGTAGTCGGCCCCCTTGCGGTCCTGGAGGCGGAAGAGCGTGTCGCCGTATTCGGTCCAGCGGCCGGTCGCCTCGTAGTATTCGCGGGGCAGCAGGGCGGGGAAGAGCACCTCCTGGCCGCCCATGCGGTTCATCTCCTCGCGGACGATCCTGGCGATGTTGTCGAGCACCAGCTTGCCGAGGGGGAGCCAGGAGTAGATGCCGGGCGCCACGCGGCGGACGTAGCCGGCGCGGACGAGGAGCTTGTGGCTCGGCACTTCCGCGTCTGCCGGGTCGTCCCGCAGCGTGCGTAGAAACAACGACGACATGCGCAGCAACACGGCTACTCCTTGCTCGGACCCGGATGTGAAGGACTACAGGCTATCGACTCCGGGCGCCGCGCCGCTCCGCTTGTCCGCACGGTCAGACCGGCAGCGGGAGCACGCCCGCCGGCGCACCGGCGAGGCCGGCCGAGAGCAGGCCGGACAGCATTGCCGCCAGCGCCAGCGCGCGCATCCGGCCCCACGCGTTCCTGCGCAGTCCGAGCACCAGCGCCACGGACAGCAGTCCGATCACCACCGCGGGATACGGCCAGAACGAGTGGTCGCTTTCGACGAGCCCGGGGACCGCCCTGCCCGCCACGTCCGCGATCAGAGCCGCGCCGAGCGCGGCCGCCGCGAGGTCGCCCCACACGTCGTTCCTGCGGGTGACGTAGGCGGCCAGGCCCAGGCAGACGAGCAGGGCGAGCGTCCGGTTGACCCCGGCGGCGTCGCCCGCGACTCCCAGGACGTCGTCGCCGCGCAGCGCGCTCGCGCCCACGGCCGAGACCAGCGTGGACATGGCCGCGAGGAACGTCGTCACCAGCGCCCATCCGAATCCCGACGCGGTGGCCCCGACCGCCAGGGAGAGGGCGAGGTAGACGTACGGCTCGTAGAGCCGGCCCAGCCATCCGGGGCCGTCGCCGGCGACGAACATGCCCATGAAGCCGACGGCCAGACCGCCGAGGAAGGCGGCCAGCAGGTGGTGCTCGATGTCGCGCTGGCGACGGTCGTATTCGGCGTAGTCGCCGTAGTCGATCGTGGTGTGGTCCATGTCCATCCCTGGTCAGCCCTTTCCCGGCAGGGTCAAGGGATGACCGCGGGCGAACGATGAATCTGTATAAAAAGGGTAAAACCGGGCCATTGGCGCACAGGCAAGCAATCGCTTGGTTAAGATGCGTCCGTGGGACTACCCGATGAGCTGCGCGACGCCGTGCGCGCCTATCTCACCGGCCGGCCAGGTGCGTCGTGGCAGCAGTGCGCGCGCGACCTGGGCATCGCCGGGCTGCTCGTTCCCGAGGAGCACGGCGGGGCGGGCTGCGGCCCCGCCGAGATGGCGGCGGTGGCCGGGGAGTTGGGCCGGGCCCTGTCCCCCTACCCGTTCCTGCAGTCGGCGGTGATGGCCGTCGCCGCCGCCCGGGCCGCGGGGGCCGCGCAGCTGCTGGAGTCGCTGGCCGGCGGCTCGGCGACCGCGACCGTGGCGCTGCCGGGCGACGGCGACCTGCGGCTGGAAGGCGACCTGCTCACGGGCGAGGTCCCGTACGCGCTCGCGGGCGAGATCGTGCTCGTCCACGTCGCCGGGCTGCTGGTGGAGGCCGCGCCGACGCGGCGTGAGCCGTACGCGACGATGGACGAGAGCCGCCCCCTGCAGCGGCTCTTCTTCGACCAGACCCCGGTGCGGCGGCTGGGGGACGGCCGGTCGTGGACTCGCGTACGCGATCTCGGCGTCGCGGCCCTGGCCGCCGAGCAGGCGGGCGGGGCGCGGCGGTGCCTCGAGATGGCCGTCGAGCACGCCAAGGTGAGGCGGCAGTTCGGGCGGCCGATCGGGTCGTTCCAGGCGATCAAACACAAGCTGGCCGACCTGCTGCTGCTGGTGGAGTCGGCCACGTCGGCGGCGCAGGCCGCGGCCCGCGACGAGGTGTACGCGGCGATCGCCGGATCGTACTGCACGGAGGCCTATCTGGCGGCGGCCGGCGAGAACATCCAGGTCCACGGCGGGATCGGGATCACCTGGGAGCATCCCGCGCACCGCTATCTGAAGCGCGCCACCTCGGACGCGCAGCTCTTCGGGCCTCCGCAGGCCCACCGCGCCCGCCTGGCGGCCCACGTGTTCGGCTAACCGCCGAGCAACTCCTCCCACGGGTGGCGGGTGTTGGTGCGGCGGGTGGTGTCGAGGGCCTCGGACAACCGCCAGAAGCCGGCGCGCGCCCGCAGGGCGGCCCGGCCCATCGGGTCGATCGCGCGCAGCTCGAAGCGTACGCCCATCACGTCGAGCACGGCCGAGCCCGCGCTGCCCTGGCCCTTCTCGGTCACGAGGGGGCCGTCGGAGGCGCGGACGTGACCGGAGAGCAGCGCGGCCACCTCGGAGGCGTACGGGCCGTCACGCCACTCGATGTGCCAGCCGTGGTCGGCCCCGCGCCACCAGGTCAGGTCGCGGCACGACTCGATGAAGTCGGCCTCGGTCGCCAGCGCGGCCATCACCCGCCCGAACGCCTCGTACCCCCGAGCGCTCGTGGGCGAGAGGTCGTCGTGCTCGTCGCGGTCGCCGGCCCGCTGGTCGACGTTGCCGTCGACAGGGCCGTCGACAGGGCCGGAGTGCGCGCCGTCCCTGGGCCGCCGCGGTGCGCGCTTTCGCTTCACGGGCATCACTCTGATCGCCGCCGCGCCCTTCCCGCAAGTCTTTGCCGCTGATACGCTCTACCAAGCGAGCGCTTGGTCACCAATCTGCCGGAGGCGCGATGACGTCCCTACGGATCAGCCTGGGATACGAACTGGAGGTCCGCGGCCGCACCCGTGAGGTCGAGCAGCTGGCGTTCCGGAACGTGGTCGAGCAGGCCGTGCTGGGCGACCGGCTGGGGTACGACACCGTCTGGTTCGTGGAGCACCACTTCACCCGGGGCTTCTCCCACTCCTCCGCTCCCGACCTGGTCCTGGCCGCCATCTCCCAGCGCACCGAGCGTATCCGCCTGGGGCTCGGCGTGGTGCTGCTGCCGTTCCAGTCCCCGATCCGCACGGCCGAACGCGTCGCCACGCTGGACGTGCTCAGCGGCGGGCGGGTGGAGTTCGGCACGGGGCGCGGCGCCTCGCCGCTGGAGTACCAGGCGTTCCAGCGGCCGTTCGAGCAGTCGCGGCGCATCTGGGAGGACTCGCTGGAGGCGACGCTGGCGATCTGGCGGGCCGACGGCGCCCCCGTCAGCCGCTCGAACGCGTTCTTCGAGATCCCCGACGTGGCCGTCTATCCCCGCCCCGCGCAGGAGCCGCACCCGCCGGTGTGGGTGGCGTCCACGTCGCTGGAGGGCTATCTGGCGGCGGCGCGCAACGGGTACAACCTGCTGGGCATGACGATGCTCAAGGGCATCGACGACGTGGCCGCCGACATCACGAAATATCGGGAGTGCCTCGCCGAGAACGGCTTCGACCCGGCCGCCCGGCGCGTCGCCCTCATGATCCCCTGGTACGTCGCCCCCACCCGCGACGAGGCGACCGCCACGGCCGCCGACGCCGTGTTGTGGTACATCCGCCGCCAGGTCAACCTCGTCACCCCGCCCGACTACTACGACGCCCGCCACGCCACGCACCGCGTGCTGGGCCAGCTGGCGGCCGGGCTGCCGCCGGAGGAGGCGATGGCCACCCTGCGCGAGAACCTCATGGTGGTGGTGGACGACGTGGCGGGCTCCCGCAAGGCCCTGGCCAGGATCGCCGAGGCCGGCGCCACCGACCTCATCATCCAGGCGCAGGTCGGCGGCCTGGCGCACGACCGGGTGTGCGACGCGATGACGCTGTTCATGTCCGAGGTGGCGCGGTGACCCCCCGCTGGCTGACCCGTGACGACCTCGGGGCCGCCGGGCACTCCGCCACCGGCCTGCTCCTCGTCTCCCCCGACGTGTCGAGCGTCCTGCCGATGGGGCCTGGCGACCGCGCGGCGGCGGCCGGGCTGACCGGCGCGGCGCTGCGCGCGGCCGGCGTGGGCGAGCGCGACCGCGTCGTGGTGGCCCTGGCCGAGCCCGCGGGCGTGCTGTGGACCGCGGCCGCGGCCGACGTGGCACTGGCCGCCGCCTGCGCGGGGCCGCGCGGCCGGATGCGGCTGCACCACGCGCTGTCCGCGCTGGGGGCCACCACGCTGGTCATCACCCCGACGGGGGCGATGGACCTCCTGGCCCGCCTGCACCTGGAGTTCCTGCTCGACCCGCTGGATCTCGGTCTGCGGACCATCGTGCTGACCGGCGAGATCGCCTCGAAGCGCACGATCGGCCACCTGGCGGGCGAGTTCGGGGCACGGGTCACGGAGGTGCTGGCGAGCCCGTTCGGCGGCACGCCCCTGGCCTGGCGCGCGGCCGAGGACGACCCGCTCACGCCGCTCGCCGACGGCCTGCTCGCCCCTGCCCCCCTGACCAAGGACGACCTTTCCGCGCCGCCGGGCCCGCTGGCCGAGCTGGTCGTCACCCCGCGCGGCCACGCGACGCTCGGCGACGCCGTGCTGAGGACCGGGCTGGTGGCGAGGACCGGAGGCCCCGGCCTGTCCGCGCCCACCCACACCGCCGGCGAGCACGTGCTGGTGAGAGGCGTGTGGCTGGCGCTGCCCCGCGTCGAGAAGGCGCTGGCCAAGATCGACGGCGTGGCGGGCTGGGAGCTGACGGTCAGCCGCCCGGGAACGCTGGACGCGGCGGCGCTGACGGTGACGTTCACCCGCGAGAGCCTGGTGGGCAATCCCATGTGGCGTTCGCGGATCGAGCAGGCGCTCCGGGCGCTGACCCCCGTCTCCATCGGTGTGGAAATCGCCGGCGACGTCTCGGAGACGCCCTTGCCCGCGACGGTGACCGACCTGCGCGGCCACCACCTCGGCAGGGACCGGGCGCTCATCACCTGACAGGCGACGGGAGGCGCGAACCTATGGCACCGATGCCGGACTGGGGGACGCTCCCCCGCATGCTGCGCGACCAGGCCGAGCACCACCCGGACGCCACCGTGGTCGCCGAGGGCGGCGCCGGCGTGACGTTGCCGGGGCTGCGGGCCGCGGCGTCCGGGATCGCCCGCGGCCTGATCGCCCTCGGCGTCGGCCCGGGTGACCGGGTGGCGCTGTGGGGAGTGAACTCGGCGTACTGGGTGGCGCACGCCTTCGGCATCTGGGACGCGGGCGCGATCATCGTGCCGCTCCCGTCCCGCTGCAAGGGCATCGAGGCGGCCCAGCTCGTCGAGAGGACGGGGGCGAAGGTACTGATCACCGGCGCCGGCCCGGCGGACACCCCGCTCGCCGGCCTGCTGCCGCCGCTGCCTGGGCTGCGGATCGTGGGCCCGGAGGCGGCCGGGTTACGGTCGCTCGGCACCAAGGTGTCCGGCCGGGAGGCCGAGGAGCGGGCGCTCGCCGTACGCCCCGGCGACCTGTGCGAGATCATGTCCACGTCGGGCACCACCGGCGTGCCGAAGGGTGTCATGCTCGACCACGCCCAGATCCTGCGCGGCTACTGGGACTGGTCCGAGATCGTCACCCTGGACGAGCACGACCGCTACCCGTTGATCGCCCCGTTCAGCCATGGGTTCGGGCTGAACGCCGGGCTCATCGCGTGTGTGCTGCGCCGGGCCACGATGGTGCCGGTCCCGGTCTTCGCCCCCGACGCCCTCATGTCGCTGATCTCCTCCGAGCGGGCGAGCGTGCTCGCCGGCCCGCCCACCCTGTTCCACCGGCTGCTGGACGAGCTGGACCGGGGCTCGTGGGACGTCTCGTCGCTGCGCGTCGCCATCTGCGGGGCCGCCGCCGTGCCGTCCGCCCTGATCACCAGGCTGGTCGAGCGGGTCGGGTTGGAGCGGATGATCAACGCGTACGGGCTGATGGAGGGCACGGTCGTCTCCATGACCAGGGCCGAGGACCCCATCGACGTGATCGCGAACACCACCGGCAAGCCCGTGCCCGGCATCGAGGTCAAGATCGTCGACGATGACGGCAAGGAGGTCGCACCCGGCGAGCGCGGCGAGATCCTGCAGCGCGGCTACGGCGTCATGCGCGGTTACTGGGACGAGCCCGCGAGGACGGCCGAAGCCATCGACGCCGGCGGCTGGCTGCGCACCGGCGACGTCGGCGTGCTCGACGAGGCGGGCAACCTCGCCATCGTGGACCGCAAGAAGGAGCTCTACATCGTCAACGGGTTCAACGTCTCCCCCGCCGAGGTCGAGGCGCTGCTGCTGCGCGAGGGCTCGCTGGCGCAGGCCGCGGTCATCGGCGTGCCCGACCCGGTCGCGGGCGAGGCGGGCCTCGCGTACGTCGTCCCGAGGCCGGGCGCGACGGCCGACCCAGAGGCCCTGCTCGTCTGGGCGAGGGCCAACATGTCCGGCTACAAGGTGCCCAGGCGGGTCGTCGTGGTCGGCGCCCTGCCCGCCAACGCCAACGGGAAGATCGACAAGCAGGCCCTGCGCGACCGGCTGCCATGAGCCGCGGGGGTCCCCCTGGAAGGGACATGCGGGTTACGGTGGGCTCGGAGCCTGGAAAACCCGGACGAGTGGGGCGGGCTGAACGGCGTGCGTCGTTCACCGGCCGCGCTCGTCCGCACCGGCGATCGGGGATACATCTATCACACCGGCCCGTTGTACCAAAGGGACACATGTCCGGTGCGACCGGGTCTTAGGAGGCAGCGTGGCGTTGCGTGTGGCGGTCATCGGATCGGGCCCCGCCGGGATCTACACGGCCGAGGCCCTGGTCAAGCAGTCGGCCGAGCCCGTCCATGTCGACGTGCTCGAACGCCTGCCGACCCCGTAC
Organism: Nonomuraea sp. K271; assembly: GCF_009908215.1. NCBI lineage: Bacteria > Bacillati > Actinomycetota > Actinomycetes > Streptosporangiales > Streptosporangiaceae > Nonomuraea > Nonomuraea sp. K271. Next base: position 114,348 of record NZ_JAAAHR010000004.1, read on the forward strand.
GGGCTGGTCAGGTATGGCGTCGCGCCCGACCACACGTCGATCAAGTCGATCGCCAACTATCTGCGCAGGGTGCTGGAGCTGCCCGAGGTGCGTTTCCTCGGCGGCGTCACGCTGGGCGAGCACCTGTCCGCCGGCGACCTGCTCGGCGTCTACGACGCGGTGGTCTACTGCACGGGCGCGATGGTCGACAGGAAGCTCGGCATCCCCGGGGAGGACCTGCCGGGTAGCGTGGCGGCGACCGACTTCGTCAACTGGTACTGCGGCCATCCCGACGTCGACCCCGGCAGGTTCACGCTCGACACCTCCGAGGTCGCGGTGATCGGCGTCGGCAACGTGGCCGTCGACGTCGTACGCGTGCTGGCCAAGACGTCCGACGAGCTGCGTTCGACCGACGTACCCCACGACGTGCTGGAGCGCCTCCAGGACAGCCAGGTCAAGGCCATCCACATGATCGGCCGCCGCGGCCCCGAGCACGCCAAGTTCACCCTGAAGGAGCTGCGCGAGCTGGGCGAGCTGGCCAACGCCGACGTCTGCGTCCGCCCCGAGGAGGCGGTCGTGCTGGGCGGCGACTTCCCGCGCCAGGTCCAGGGCAACATCAAGGTCCTGCAGTCGTGGGCCGAGCGCGAGCCGGTGGGCCGGCCGCGCCGCCTCGACGTGCGTTTCTGGCTGCGGCCCGTGGAGATCCTCGGCACCGAGCGGGTCGAGGGCATCACGCTCGAACGCACCCGTCTGTCCGATGAGGGCCGCGTGGTCGGCACCGGCGAGTACGAGACGCTGCCCGTCGGCATGGTGCTGCGTTCCGTGGGCTACCAGAGCGTGCCGCTGCCCGGGGTGCCGTTCTCCGAGGCCACCATGACCGTTCCTCACGAGGCCGGCCGGGTGCGCGAGCGCGAATACGTGGCGGGCTGGCTCAAACGCGGGCCCACCGGGGTGATCGGCACCAACAAGTCCGACGCGGCGGAGACCGTTCGCACGCTGCTCGCCGATCTCGCGGGAGGCGGGCGGGACGGCCTCGGCTCCGTCGACGCGCTGCTGGCCGAGCGCGGGGTGCGGCCGGTGACGTACGACGAGTGGCTGGCCATCGAGGCGGCCGAGGCCGAGCTGGCCAGGTCGCTCGGCAGGGGCGAACGCGTCAAGCTCGTGGGCCTGGAGGCCATGCTCCGTGCGTGCCGACCTTAGGGGCTTCGAGGAGGCGTACGCGCTCCAGCAGGCCCGCTTTCCGGCCGCCGAGCCGGGGTGGCAGCCGGTCCACACCGTCTACGTCCCCGCCGACCGGTTCACCGCCGGCACGGTTGCCGCGTGGGGCGATCAGGCGTCGTCCCTGGTCAGAGCCCACCTGGCCGGCCCCGGCGAGCTGGCGGAGGTGTTCGGGCTGCCCGGCGGGCCGGCATCGGGCGTGCACGAGCGGGTCGTGCGCAAGCTCGCGTCCGAGCCCGTCGAGGATCTGCGCGTGGATTTCGAGGACGGCTACGGCGTACGGCCGGACCCGGTGGAGGACGGGCACGTGGAGCAGGCGGCCGAGGCGGTGGCCGCGCTGCACGCCGCCGGAGCGCTTCCGCGACGGTGGGGGGTGCGGGTTAAGTCGTTCGCCGACGGCGACCCCGATCGGTCGGTGCGCACGCTCGACGGGTTCGTCAAGGGGGTGGTCGCGCGGGCCGGGGAACTGCCCGGCGGGTTCGTGGTGACCTTTCCCAAGGTGCTGATGGAGGCGTACCTCGGGCAGTTCGCCGCGGTGCTGGCGCGGCTGGAGGCCGGGCTCGGGACCCGGCTGGGAGCGCCGCTGCGGTTCGAGATGCAGGTGGAGGCGCCGCAGACGCTGCACTTCCTGCGCGGCGACCTGCCACAGGCGCTGGACGGCCGGCTGGCGGCGGCGCACTTCGGGGTCTTCGACTACACCGCGGCCCTCGGATTGCCGCCGCACGAGCAGCGCCTCGACCATCCGGCCTGCGATCACGCCAGGCACGTGATGCAGACCGCGTTCGCCGGCACAGGGGTGGAGCTGTCCGACGGCTCGCTCGCCGCGTCGCCGGTCTCGGACCGCGAGGAGGACGTGCACACGTTGTGGCGCCGGCACGCCGAGCTCGTCAGGCACTCGCTGCGGCACGGCTACTACCAGGGCTGGGACATGCACCCGTCGCACCTGGTGAGCAGGTTCGCCACCGTCTACGCCTACCACCTGGCCCGCTACGACTCCTACCGGGAGCGGGTCAGCGCGTGGGAGCAACGGCGGGAGGCGGGTGGAGGCGTCATGGACGAGCCCGCCACCATCCGCACGCTGGCCGCCGCCCTCCGCCGCGCCGACCTGGCGCTGCCGTGAGCGCTCAGTCGCGTTCGACCAGGGAGCGCCACTGGCGCACCAGGCGCCACTCGACGGGGTCGGACCAGCTCGCGCGTACGGCCGATCCCACGTGGAAGGCGCGGATGCCGTAGTCGAGCAGGGGCGGCACGTACGCCGGCCGCAGGCCGCCACCGGCCAGGACGATCGAGCCGTCGCCCGCCTCGGCCCGTGCCTTCAGCACCGGCAGCCCGTCCCCCACGCCCGTGGGGGAGCCCGAGGTGAGCACGGTGGCCAGGTTGGGCAGTAAGCGCACGGCCCGCCACGACGCCTGCACGTCGGCGGCGTGGTCGACGGCGCGGTGGAACGTCCAGGGCAGCGGGGAGACGGCGTGGATGAGCGCCTCTGTGGCCGCGAGGTCGACGGCGCCGACCCCGTCCAGGAAGCCGAACACGAACCCCGCCGCCCCGGCCTGCGCCAGCGCCTTGGCGTCGCGGGCCAGCCGGTCGAGCGTGTCGGCGTCGGCGGTGAAGCGGGCGTCGCAGCGGAGCATCACCATCTGGGGGAGCGGGCATTCCGCGGCGATCGCGGCCACGGTCTCCGGGGAGGGGGTCAGCCCGTCGGCCGCCATGTCGGCGACGACCTCGAGCCGGTCGGCTCCGCCCTGTTCGGCGGCCACGGCGTCGCGCACGTTGAGCGCGATCACCTCGAGCAGGGATCCGGTCATGCAGGGAAGATTATATGGTGCTCTGCCCCCTTCTGCCGCGTAGCCCCAAAGGTGGTACGCGACCGCCCCGTACGGCCCTCTCCGCCCGCCTGAGAGCCCGCGTACGGGGTCGCGTACCGGTGAAGCGCCCACGAGATGCGGGCGGGCGGCTTCCGCCCGTCCACGGGACGCACGCGCGCGCCGGCGCGGGGGAACGGCGGGCCCGGCCCTCCATCGCGGAGGGCCGGGCCAGGAGCGTCAGGCGCTGATCAGCTCCGCCATCGTCAGGTCACGGAACGCCGTGGCGGGAAGATCCAGCGACGGGCGCTGGAAGAGGGCCCCGGAGGAGCGGTGCGGCAGGTCCACCGTACGGACGTGCCGGAACCCCCGGGTGCGGTAGTAGCGCTGCAACCGCGGGTTGCCCTTCGCACAGTCGAGCCGCAACCAGGGCAGGCCCGCGGCGTGGGCCGCGGCGCCGGCCCAGTCGAGCAGGGCGTCGCCGAGACCGCTGCCCGACCACGGGCGGGCGACGGCGAGCTTGTGGATGTAAAGTGCCGCGCCCGGATCGTCGGCGGTTGTCCAGAATTCCGGGTCTGCGTGGTCATCGAGGGCTATGGTGGCAACCGGCGGTGCCGCCTCGTCGGGGTCGAGATACCTGAGCTCGTCATCGAGCAGGAACAGCACCCGCTCCTCGATGAGCGGCTCGATCCGCTCGGGACCGAAACCCCCGCGGGGCCACTGCCTGAGACCCCGCGCATGCAGCCACTCGGCGGTGTCGGCCAGGAGGGTGAGTATGCCGGGAAGGTCCGCGGGTTCCGCGCGCCGGAGCGCGAGCGGATGAAGAAGCGTGTTCGTGTGCATAATACAACTCCCGTTGCGTTGGGTACCCGCGCTGACACAAAGCGTGATGACGCGATGGTGCGCGGGTGGCCGAAATGGGCCTTAACCCGATATATATGGATAAATGGCGATTTGGGGGAGTATGCACGACTCCCCCAGGCCAGCGAGGCGGCTAATTCTCGCTGCGCCCGGCCGGCGGGATCACCCCTTCAAACGAGCTCTTCAGCGGCGATCGAGCTCGTATCTGATCAGATGTTTGTCGGCGGGCAGCACCGACACCGCGACACGCACGGGCATATCGGCCGCGTCAAAACCAACACGGACATAGACCATGACCGGCGTGCCAAGTTCAAGCTGAAGGCGCTCGGCTTCCTCCTGGTTAGGCATGCGCGCCCAGATGTCGTCGACGACGCGTACCTGCCCATGACCCAGCTCCTCCAGCACCCGGTTCGCCCCTCGCGCGATGTCTCCGGGCCTGGCGATCTCGGAGTCGGCGACAAGGTCACGCGGAAAGTAGGAGTCGTTGGTGTTGTACGGCTGGCCGTCCACGAACCGCAGACGACGTCTCACCACCGCCAACTCCCCGTCTGCCAACTCAAGCCTGCTGGCGATCTCCTCGACCGGAGACACCGTCAGGACCTCGATGTACTGGCTCGGGGCTCGGCCTTCCTGCGCCACGGCATAGGCGAAGGCCTCCCGAAGTTCCCCACTGGGTTGCGGCTCCAGCTCCCGCTGCGGATAGATCAGCAGCGGTCTGCGGTCTCGGACCACCGTCCCGCGCCGCGGCGTGCGCGTGACCAGCCCTTCGTTGACGAGTTCGCCGAGGGCCAGCCTGACGGTGTTCCTGCTCACCCCATGGTCTTCCATGAGCTGCGCCTCGGTCGGCAGCTGCGCCCCGGGGCCGAGGACACCCGAGTAGATGGCTCGTCTCAACTCCGAAGCCACCTGCTGATACAGCACCGACCTTGCCACTTTCACCCCTTTTGTTCCAACAATTTAGACGATCTGGTTCTAGCAGGCCACAACCCCTTGACCAACCCCCCTCCTCCGGCCCATCATCCATTCGTTGGTACAAATCCATCTATAGGCCGGTGAGGAGGTGAAGGCCAGTGTTGCCGGACCGCACGGATATGCCATACCCGCGCTGGCATGCCTCTCGCGATGCAACACGTTTACTGCGTTACGCGTTGTGTCGCGAGGGGTTCACCCACACCTACCAGAGCGATGGCACCTCCGTGCAATCGGTGTTGACTGAGCTGACCGTGTGGTGCGAAGACGGAACCTTTGTCTGGAATGAGGAGGGTGGCGCCCCCGTCACGCACCCCAACGATGACCCGGTTGGTACAGCTCGACGCATCGCCGCACGTTGCCGGCAACGAGAGCCCTCGCGCTCCCCATCGACTCCGTGTGTGAGCTAACGGTCTAGGACTCCATCCCTCGCCGGAGTCCTGGCGCCGTCGCACACGGGGCAGGAAGCGCGTCCTGGCGGGTCCCCCACGCCCGCCAGGACGCGTTTTCCTCCGAGGGACCGACCAGTTGCCCGGGAATTCGACCGGTTACAGCCTCTTCTCCCGTTGCGAGGCTCGCTCCGGTCAGGCGGCGCCCGGGCCAGGCCGGGCGGACACAGCCGGCGGCAGGCAGGCGCAGAGTCAGGTTCAGGGGCCAGTCCAGGGTCACGTTCAGGGTCAGGCCCACGGGCAGGCAGGATCGTGGTTCGCGACCTCACGGTCGCGCCCGTCACCACGCCAGAACCTCTCACGCCAGCCACCACCGAGCCGTCCGCGTTGACGCCTACATCATCATCATCAACCCTCGGTGCCCGCCTTGTGAGGCGATTGGGATCGGCGGGGCTGGTGGGGTTTTCCGGTACCAATCGAATTTGCGACGCAAGATCAACAAGCGCGAGACCTTGCGCCGCGGCCGACGATCGTCTAGGGCCCTGGCCGCCAGTCGACCAGGGTCAGGTCCGCGTCGACCCGGGTGTAGGAAGCCGTGACCCGTTCGCCATGCTCCGGCGGCCGCAGGCCGCGCCAGTTCCCGTACACGAAGCAGCCGGGAACCTCCGCAAGCCTGACCATCACCACCACGTACGGCGCCCGCAGGCCGGGCACGAAGGGCTGGTGGTTGACGATCCAGCTCTCCACCACGCCTTCGGGCGCCACCTTCCGCCAGTGGGCCCCCTCCGTACGGCACCGCGCGCAGAACGCCCGCGCAGGGAAGCGGGCCGTGCCGCAGGCGTCGCACACCTGCACCGCGAACTCTCCCCTGCCGACCCGCTCCCACCACTCCCGGGAGTCCCTGTCGGGTTCAGGACGGTATCCCGCCATCACGCCCTCCTCAGGATCAGGGCCGAGGTGGCCGGAAGGATGTAGCCGGGCTGGGCCGTGGACAGCGCCACCTCCGCGCCGGGCACCTGGCGTTCGCCCGCGTCGCCCCTCAGCTGGGAGACCGCCTCGGCGATGTGGTTCATGCCGTGCACGTAGCCCTCGGACAGGAAACCGCCGTGCGTGTTGACAGGAAGCGGGCCGCCGGCCGCGGTGGCGCCCGAGGCCACGTACGGCCCGCCCTCGCCCTTGGCGCAGAAGCCGTAGTCCTCCAGCTGGACGATCACCGAGTAGGTGAAGCAGTCGTACAGCTCGGCCACGTCGACGTCGCCGGGCCCGATGCCGGCCTGCGCGTACAGGCGGGGAGCGAGGGCGGCGGCCGCGGTCACGGTGGGGTCGGCGCAGGCGCCGGACAAATGCGTGGTGCCGCCGCCCCACGCCGCGGCCGAGATCAGCACCGGAGGGCGGCGCAGCGCGCGGGCACGTTCGGCGGTGGTGACGACGACGGCGCAGGCGCCGTCCGTCTCCAGGCAGCAGTCCAGGAGCCGGAACGGCTCGGCGATCCATCTGCCGGCCAGGTAGTCGTCGAGGGTGATGGGGGTGCGCATCAGGGCGCGGGGGTTCTTGGCGGCGTTCGCGCGCTGAGTGACCGCCAGCAGGCCGAAGTGCTCGGCCTTTGTCCCATATTTCAGCATGTGGGCGCGGGCATACATGGCGTACTGCTGCGGCGGCGCGACGTAGCCGTACGGCGCCTGGTACTGCACCTCGGGGCTCACCGGCACGCCCCGGCCGGTGCCTCCCATGCGGAACTCGGAGCGGGCGTTGATGGCCCGGTAGCAGACGACCGTCTCGGCCATGCCGGTCGCGACCGCCAGCGCCGCCTGGCCGACGACCGCGTGCGAGACGCTGCCCCCGCCGAACTGGTCCAGGTGCCAGGACAGGTCCATCAGGCCGAGCGCGGGGCCGACCAGGGTCGGCGCGGCCGAGTCGCCCACGCGGTGCGTCGCCAGGCCGTCCACCTCGTCCACGGGCAGTCCCGCGTCCTCCAGGGCGGCCAGTACGGCACGGCAGGCCAGCGTCAGCGTGCTGACGCCCGAGTTCTTGGTGAAGGGGGTGTAGCCGACCCCGGCGATCGCGGTCCGATCGGAGAAATCAAGCAAGCGCTTGGGCACACCCGCCACGTTAGACAGGACATTTCACCCATGTCAACGCACCTCCCAGAGCCCGGCTTGACACCGTTCCCGGGTTCGCCCTACCGTCCAAGCAAGCGCTTGGTAAGATTAGGCGCCCCAGGTGGACGAGGAGGCGGACCATGAGCACACACGCTGCCCGGCTCATCGCGCCGGACGGCTGTCGCGGCCTACCGACGCCCCATCAGCGCAGGATCTGCAACGGAGCCGCCATGCCGCCCGGCCCCTCACAAGGCCACCTCGACACCCTCCGCTTCCGGCAGGTGCTCGGCAGGTTCGCGACCGGCGTGGTGGCGATCACGGCGGTCGAGCCGGTCAGCGGAGAGCCCTGCGGCCTGGCGGCCAACTCCTTCACCTCTGTCTCGCTCGACCCGCCCCTCGTGGCGTTCTGCGTCGCACACACCAGCACGAGCTGGCCCAAGGTGCGCGGCGCCAAGGTCGTCACGGTCAACGTGCTGGCCGAGCACCAGCGGTCCGTGTGCGCCCAGCTGGCGGCCAAGGGCGGGGACAAGTTCGCCGGCCTGGAATGGACCGGCTCCCCCGGCGGCAATCCCGTTCTCGACGGCTCACTGGCCTGGATCGACTGCTCCGTCGAGGCCGAGCACCTGGCGGGCGACCACATGATCGTGGTGGCGCGTGTGCTCCAGCTCGACACGCACGCCGACGGCGGCCCGCTGGTGTTCTTCCGCGGCGGCTACGGCGGCTTCGTTGAGCCTGCCTGACCCGCCCCTGCCTGACCCACCCGCGCCCGGCGGCCTGCGCCGGCAGGCCCGCGCCTGGCTGGAGGAGGCGCTGAGCGGCGAGTTCGCCCACGTGCGCGGGCTGGGCGGCCCTGGGCGCGAGCACGAAGGATACGAGGAGCGGCTGGCGTGGGAGCGCCATCTCGGCAGGGCCGGCTGGACATGCCTCGGCTGGCCCCGCCGGTACGGCGGCCGCGCCGCCTCCCTGGAGGGCCAGGTGGCCTTCCACGAGGAGTACGCCCGAGCGCGGGCCCCCGCCAGGGTCGGCCACATCGGCGAAGGACTGATCGGCCCGACCATCCTCGAATTCGGCACCGACGAACAGAAGGAGCGTTTCCTTCCCCCGATCCAGCGCGGCGAGGAGCTCTGGTGCCAGGGCTACTCCGAGCCCGAGGCCGGCTCCGACCTGGCGAACGTCCAGACGAGGGCCCGCCTGGAGGGCGACACGTGGGTGATCACCGGCCAGAAGGTCTGGACATCGCTCGCCCACGTGGCCCAATGGTGCTTCGTCCTGTGCCGTACGGAGGAGGGCTCGCAGCGCCACCGCGGCCTGTCGTACCTGCTCGTCCCCATGGACCAGCCCGGAGTCCTCGTCCGGCCGATCGTCCAGCTGACCGGGACGTCCGAGTTCAACGAGGTCTTCTTCGACGGCGCGCGCACGGCGGCGGGCAACGTTCTCGGGGCGCCCGGCGACGGCTGGCGGGTCGCGATGGCCACCCTCGGGCACGAGCGCGGCGCGTCCACGCTCGGGCAGCAGATCGGCTTCCGCCGCGAGCTGGCCCAGGTGATCGCGACGGCCCGGCGGACCGGTGCCGCGGACGATCCCGTGCTGCGCGACCGGCTCGTCAGGGCGTGGCTGGAGCTGGAGATCATGCGCCTCAACGCGCTCAGGACGGTGCGGCCCGACCCCGGGCCCGAAGTGTCGATCGCCAAGCTCTACTGGTCGGAATGGCACCGCCGGCTGGGCGAGCTGGCGCAGGCCGTACAGGGAAAGGCCGGATTGGCGGCCGACGGCGGGCTCAACGACCTGCAGCGCCTCTACCTGTTCAGCCGCGCCGACACGATCTACGCGGGATCCAGCGAGATCCAGCGGAACATCATCGCCGAGCGCGCCCTGGGACTCCCCCGCTGATTGGACCGCCCATGCCCCAGCCCTACCCCAAGGCGCACGGCCTGCTCGACGGCAAGGTGACCCTGGTCACGGCGGCCGCGGGAGCGGGCATCGGCTACGCGACGGCCAGGCGCTGCGCCGAGGAGGGGGCGACGATCGTCGTCTCGGACCGGCACGAGCGCCGCCTGGCCGCCGCCGCCGAGTCCCTGGCCGACCTCACCGGCGTCAAGCCGCTGGCGGTCCCGTGCGACGTGACGTCGGAGGCGCAGGTGCTGGCGCTGTTCGACGCGGCGGTTACGGCGCACGGCAGGCTGGACGTGGTGGTCAACAACGCCGGGCTCGGCGGTACGGCCCCGCTCACGGAGATGACGGACGAGCAGTGGCACACGGTCGTCGACGTCACCCTGACCGGCACCATGCGCTGCACCAGGGCCGCGCTCAGGCAGATGACCGCGCAGGGCTGCGGCGTCATCGTCAACAACGCCTCGGTGCTCGGCTGGCGGGCCCAGCCCGGACAGGCGCACTACGCCGCGGCCAAGGCCGGCGTGATGGCACTGACCCGCTGCGTCGCGCTGGAGGCCGCCGAGCACGGGGTACGGGTGAACGCGGTGGCGCCGTCGCTGGCGGTGCACCCGCACCTGGCGAAGGTGACCGCCGATGACCTGCTGGCGGAGCTGACGGCCAAGGAGGCCTTCGGCCGCTCGGCGGAGCCGTGGGAGGTGGCCAACGTGATCGTCTTCCTCGCCAGCGACTACTCCTCGTACATGACGGGTGAGGTGGTCGCGGTCTCATCCCAGCACCCGTGACAGGCGCGAGTGCCCGCGGCCCTGACGGTCAGGGAGAGATCAGGGTAGGCGGGAGCCGCGGCGAGACTTACTGTCCGTGGTATGGGCACACGCTCTTCGTTCCTGCTCGATGTCCTCATGGCGGAGTTCGGCGAGTCGATCAGGGAAGATCCGGCGGCGTTCAGCCGGAAGTTTCGCAAGATGGCGGCTTCGCCCTTCGCCTTCTACCGGGGCAGCGCCTGCCTGTTCTACGCCGACATGGCCGGCGCGTACGCCGACGACTCCTTCCTCGACGGGCCGACCAGCAGGGTGTGGATCCACGGCGACCTGCACGCCGAGAACTTCGGCACGTACATGAACGCCTCCGGCGTCCTGGTGTTCAACGTCAACGACTTCGACGAGGCGTACGTGGGGCCGTACGTCTGGGACCTCAAGCGGTTCGCCGCCAGCCTGGCCCTGCTCGGGTACGCCAAGGCGCTGTCCGACGACTCGATCAGCATGCTCGTGACCGACTTCGCCGGGGCGTACGTGGTCGAGCTGACCGCCATCGCGGGGGGCGGTGACGACGCGATCGGCTCGCTCACGCTGGACACCACCACCGGCGTGCTGCACCGGGTGCTGCAGACGGCCCGGTTGCGTACGCGGGTCGCCCTGCTGGACACCGAGACCGTGATCGACGGGTACGACCGGCGCTTCGCGCTCATGGCGGGGCGGGAGCCGGTGGACACGGCAACCAGGCAGGCCGTCTTGGGCGCGTTCGTGGACTACCTGAGTACGCTGCCGGTGCGGGTCGATCCGGTCGAGCAGGTGGTCAAGGACGTGGCGCTGCGCAAGGGCGTGGGCATCGGGTCGGCGGGGCTGCCGTCGTACAACCTGCTGCTCGAAGGGCGCTCGCAGGCGCTGGAGAACGACGTGATCCTGTGCATGAAGCAGGCGGCGGCGCCCGTCGTCGCGCGGCACGTCACCGACGAGAAGGTCTGCGCGTACTTCAGACACCAGGGGCACCGCACGGCCGAGTCGCAGCGGGCGTTGCAGGCCTATGCCGATCCCTGGCTGGGGTACACCACGCTCGACGGTGTGGGGCAGCTCGTGGCCGAGGTTTCCCCGTACTCGGCGGACCTGGACTGGGACGACGTGAACGAGCCGGCCGAGTTGCGCTCGATCGTGCAGGACCTGGGGCGGGCGGTGGCGCGCATGCACTCGGTGGCCGATGACGAGTCGAGCCATGACCTCGTGGACTTCTCGACGGAGGAGGCGATCGTGCACGTGATCGGCAGCGACAGGTCCGGATTTATCGGGATGCTGGTGGAGTTCGCCCATCGGTACGGGGCTCAGGCGCGCGAGGACCACCAGAGGTTCGTCGACCTGTTCCGCAACGGCCGCCTCCCCGGAGTCTGAACCGCGCCCGACGTTCGGCGGCCGCTAGCAACCGACCGTTCGGTATGGCATGCTTCCGGAACATGACTCTGTTCTCGGTGGAAGGCAAGACAGTCGTCGTCACGGGCGGATCGCGCGGCATCGGACGCATGATCGCCGCCGGATTCGTGGAGGCGGGGGCGTCCGTCTACATCTCCGCTCGCAAGACGGCCGAGGTCGAGAAGACGGCGGCCGAACTGGGCTGCGTCGCGGTGCCGGCCGACCTGTCCACACCCGAAGGGCTGGAGTCACTGGTCTCGGCGGTGGACGGACCGCTGCACGTGCTGGTCAACAACGCGGGCGCCACCTGGGGAGCGCCGCTGGAGGAATATCCGGAGCACGCCTTCGACAAGCTCTGGAACATCAACGTCAAAGGGGTCTTCTACCTGACCCAGCGGTTCCTGCCCGGACTCAGGGAGGCGGCGAGCGCGGACGACCCGGCGCGTGTGATCAACGTGGGCTCGATCGACGGGATCAAGGTGCCGGCGCTGCCGAGCTATGCCTATTCGTCGACGAAGTCAGCCGTGCACATGCTCACCCGGCACCTGGCCAGGCATCTGGCGAAGGAGCACATCACGGTCAACGCCATCGCACCCGGGCCGTTCGACTCGAAGATGATGGCCTTCGCTCTGGACGACCCCGCGACCCGCGAAAGCATCGCCTCCAGCGTGCCCCTCGGCCGGATCGGACGCCCCGAGGACATGGCCGGCGCGGCCATCTATCTGTCGTCGCGCGCGGGTGCGTACCTGACCGGGACGGTCATTCCGGTGGACGGCGGGATCTCCAGCTGAAAGAACCGGGCCAGGCCGGTCCCGTCACTGGGAAGGGTGCGGGGACGGCGGCGAGCACCTTCCCGGCGGGTCCGGCCTGGCCCGGGGCTCGTGGCGCGCGCGTTCTGGCGGATCGCGGCGCCGTGTCGCGGGACTAGTCGAGCACGTCGTCGATGTCCACGTCGCCACCGTGCGTCGCGGTCACGGCGACGCCGTTGACGTTGTTGACCCCGGTCGCGCCGCGGCCGACGACGTTGCTGTTGACCACGTTGCCGAAGTTGTTGCCCGACTGGATGGCGTTACGGTTGCGGCTGGCGTTGCCGGCGTTGGTGTCGGCGAACGCGGGGGCCGACATGAGGGCCATCCCGGTCGCGGCGGCGACGACGATGCCGGACACGCAGAGCTTCTTCATGTGAGTCCTTTCACTGTTGGGTGTCTGTTCGGGTTGGTCGGACGGCAGCCGGTCAGTCGAAGATGTAGATCACCGTGATGCCGCCGTTGGTGGCGGTCGGGGCTATGCCGTTGACGTTGTTGACGTTCGTCGAGTCGTCCTGGCCGCGGTTGGCGGCGAAGACGTCGGCGAAGTTGTTGCCGGTCTGGGTGGAGTCGCTGTTGCGACTCCAGTTGGCCGCCCATGAGCGCCCATCCCAGGGACCGGCCGCGTCTTCAGCGTGAGCGGGGACGGCGAACATCAGCCCGCCGGCGACCGCCGACACCACGGCCGCGGCGCACACCCTTTTGATCACTTCTGCTCCTTCACCGGTTTGGCTGTCGCCGGGGCGGCGGCACGCCGTGGGCCCGAAGGCGCATCACCAGCCCCGTTGACCTTTGTTGACCTCAGCGGATCAAGGCCAGTGCGAGCATATAACTGTACGTTGCCGAAAAGTAGCTCTGTGTTATCAGAATTTTGTTCGGCCATGACCTGGCCGCGAGCGGGCCCGACGACCCGATCCACCCCCGCTACCGCTGCCGAGCGTTCCGTCTTGGAGGTGGTGGCCTCGCCTGTCCGGGTTCGGAGGGGGTTGCCCCGGGCCGCGACGGCGGATGCGACTGGCCGGCACCCGACTCAGGGTTCGGCGTCGGACTCAGGGGTCTGCTCAGGGCTGGCC